>CAIXHD010000394.1 GCA_903919065.1 uncultured Bacteroidota bacterium | reverse complement strand
TAACGATAATATGACACAGAGTATTCTGGCCTCGACGTATGCTGAACTGGAAATTATTAAGGGATTAAAACTCAGGAGTACCCTTAACCTTACCTTCAACAACGGCTATAACGAATATTACAGGAAGCCATCACCTGATCCACTCACCCAGATGGCACAGTTGGCGTCCAATTCGCAGTTTAACGAGGGTTGGAACAGTTCAAATCAATGGAACTGGGTCAACACTCTTTCTTACGCCAGAAGCTTTGGAAAACACAATGTTTCAGCCATCGCAGGTATGGATGCGTTGCAGTCACAATCAAATTATGCTAATATCAATACAGTCAAAGCCCCGCCTGACATGAGGTCAATAGACGCTTCAGAGATCTCTACCCGTGTTGTGGGCGGTTCTCCGGGCGACTATGGTCTGTTATCTTATTTCGGCAGGGCATCTTATGATTATAATGGTAAATATTTGGTTTCTGCCACTATAAGAAAAGATGGATCTTCCAATTTCGGGCCCGAGAATAAATACGGTACCTTCTCATCCGCCTCTGTCGGCTGGAGGATCTCGCAGGAAAATTTCATGAAATCAATTGAGTTTATCAATGATTTAAAATTAAGGGCAAGTTACGGAACTGTTGGTAACCAGAACATACCCCCTTTCAAATACCTGAGTACATATACCACTGAGGGCGGGCAATATCAGTATACAATTGGATCGGCTAAGACTCCTGTCATTGGAATCTATCAGGATAATTTCGGGGATCCCCAAATCCATTGGGAAAAATCGAGCCAGATGGACATAGGGTTTGATCTTTCGGTCATGAAAAGCAAGTTGTCGCTGAGCTTTGATTATTATAATAAAAAATTAGAGGACCTGCTGGGTTATTTCCCGGTGCCCGGTTATACAGGTGTATTCGGGTCGACCCTGCTTAAGAACGGTTTTTCAATGGAAAACAAGGGTATTGAACTTACCGTTGATTTCCGTGAGACCATCGGCCAGGTGAACTTTTCTGCCGGCGCGAATTTTGCCTATCTCGATAATCGGATTACCAAGCTTACTGATAACCAGGGAGCTTATGTAACTCAAAGTATTTCCCTTAACGGACATGATGGCGGCGCTGTAACTCAAACAGCAGTTGACGGCCGTATTGGTACTTTTCTCGGATACCAGACTGACGGGATAGTTCAAAATGAGGCAGAAGCTGCAGCAAGTTTTATCCCGGGTCTATTGCCGGGAGACAGACTTTACAAAGATATGAACAATGATGGCAAATTCAATTCCGATGACAGAGTTGCACTCGGAAATGGATTGCCGAAATATACTTTTGGCTTTAATCTGAAGGTCGATTACAAGGGTTTTGATGTCTCTGCTTTTTTCCATGGGCAGGCAGGCGTTCAGATAGCCAATATGTTGTACGGAGGGATCTATGACATGCGCTACCACAACTCTACGGGTATAGTAAACTGTTCCTCAGATATCATGGGCAGATGGACTGGAGAGGGCACATCCAATACCTTACCCCGCAATAACTATTTAGCCCCTACACAGAATTACTGGTTTTCTGAGCTGTACATTCAGGACGGCAGCTTTCTAAGGCTCGACAATTTACAGATCGGATATTCTCTGCCAACGAGTTTATTGACTAAGGCAGGCCTCGGTTACTTACGGTTTTATGTGGCAGGACAGAATCTGTTTACACTCACCAAGTACACCGGATACGATCCTGAGATAGGAAGCCAGGGCGGTAATGTACTTATGACAGGAGCGGATAGGGGTCGTTACCCTGTAGCCAGGATGATAAGTATGGGGGTGAATTTAAAGTTTTAACAAACGGGGTATCTAATATTTAAAGATTAACAGTATGAAAAAATATAAATTTATATTATGCTTAGGGGTTATCTTTCTGATAGCTGCCTGCACTGACATATTGGAAACCACTCCCAAAAGCGGTATTGTAAGCGATGTCAGCTTTTTTAAGACCACTGCAGATTTTGATGCCTTCATGTATGGCATCTATATAGATGTTCAGGGCGGTTTTGGTGGAGGTAATGGAGTTGACGTCTGGATTGGTAGTCCTGGGTATCTTTCCGGTGAAATGAGGGGACCTGATGAGTTAAGAAGACCCCTGGGCCAGGCTATGACAGCCTCCAATGGTATGTTTCTGGGTCTATGGAATGAATATTATAAGATTAGTGCAAAAGCCAACCAGATACTGGCAAAACTACCAGATGCCGCAAT
>CAIXHD010000393.1 GCA_903919065.1 uncultured Bacteroidota bacterium | reverse complement strand
TCTGCTCACCAACCAAACAATGATGAATGGTGGATCGAATGCCATTCGGTGGACTGAAATGAGAAAATACACGGGTCGCGACTGGACCTTTTTTCAGCAGGGAACCTATTCACCTGACTCCCTGCACCGATGGATGGGAAGCATCGCCATGAATGGTAAAGGAGAAATTGCTCTCGGATATACAGCCGGCGGATCGGGCAAATGGGCATCTGCACGATATACAGGCCGTACCGGCGAAGACGATCCGGAAACCATGAGCTTCGCTGAAGCAGAGCCTGCTACCGGTGGAGAGTTTAACCCGTTTTCCACTCGCTGGGGTGATTATTCCTGCATGTCAGTTGATCCGGTTAACGATGAAACATTCTGGTATACCAGTCAATATGCAGGAGGTAATTCCTGGAAAACAAATATTGTTGCTTTTAACCTTGGCATCATCCCGGAACCTATTGTCGATGCAGGAAACGATACAACCGTTTGTTCGATTAACCGGTTATTTACTAATCCGGTAATTGCAAACGCAAAAACCTTTAAATGGAGCTCCACCGGCACAGGTAACCTTTTATGGGCCAATGAACGTGTTGCCCAATATAGGTTTGGTAAAAAGGATATTGAAAATGGAAAAGTGGATCTGATCCTGACCGCCTGGGGTTATGTTGCAGGAAGTGTGAGCAGGGACACGCTTCATGTAAAAATTGCCTTATGCAGCGGAATAAACGAAACAAAAATCAGCGACCAGGTTGATGTTTATCCGAATCCTTCTCGCGGAGTATTTAACCTGTCGATCACCGGTTTTGAAAATCAGCCGGTCAGCTTTGAAGTCCTGAATTCGCAGGGCAAACAATTGTTTAAGCAGCAATTGAATAATATCTCCGGGAACTATAATAATCAAATAGACCTGTCGCGATATCCATCAGGCAATTATATAATCAGGATTGCCGGTAAAGATAATCTGGTGGTGAAAAAGCTGATAAAGAATTAAATTACCACGGGTTTGCGGGCTCCTATGTATTTTGGCAGGAATGCCTATTGTAATGATTTAGTTTTATCTTTAAAGGCATACTTTAAACCAGATACAAATCCATGGAAACCAATCGCAGGAACTTCATCAAGACCGCAGCCATACTGACTGCTGTCCCTTATATTCTTCCGTCATGCCTCACCTCAAAATATGCCGGCCCCATCAGGATGGGCTTTATTGGAATGGGTATCCAGTCGCGTTACCTGCTATCTAAGTTTGTATCGGAGGCACAGGTTCTTGCTGTTTGCGATGTAGACACCACCCGCCGGACAAACGGACAAAAATGGACCGACAAGTATTATAATGATAACCCACATAAAGGCACCGCAGGTTGCCAGGCATATGAAGACTATCGCGAATTGCTTGATCGCGATGATATCGATGCGGTTTGCATTGCCACACCGGATCACTGGCATTCAACCATCATCCTGCTGGCTCTCGAAAAAGGCAAGGACGTTTATTGCGAAAAGCCACTGACACATAATATTCAGGAAGCCATCGATATCATGGAATCGGTGGAAAAATACCAGCGTGTTCTGCAAACAGGATCGATGCAGCGGTCGGCCAAGGAATTCAGGGTCGCCTGCGAACTGGTACAAAACGGATGCATTGGAAAAATTGATCATGTTGAAGCTGTTTTCAGCGGACCTCCGGCACCTTGCGACCTCCCGGAAGAGGAAATGGAACCGGGTCTCAATTGGAACCGCTGGCTCGGACCGGCACCTATGCGTCCCTATAATTCGATACTGAGCCCCCGTGGTATAAATAATCATTTTCCTGCCTGGCGTAACTACCGGGAATATGGAACCGGTGGCGTGGGCGACTGGGGTGCGCACCATCTGGATATCGCCCAATGGGGTCTTGGCATGGATGACAGCGGTCCGGTGGAGGCATACTTTAACAATGGCGAGGCTACCCTCAAATATGCCAATGGTATTACCGTGATCCGCAAGGAAGATGGCTTCGGAGTCCACTTTTTCGGCAGCGACGGGGAAGTTCTGGTTAACCGGGGTACCTTCAAAATGATTGTTAAGGGCGAAACCATTGCCGCCTATACCGGAGGCGACACAAAGGATACTAATTGCAATGCAGAGGTTAGAAAAGCCGAAGAGTTGTATCTGAAGGATGCAAAAATCAAGCTTTATAACAGCCCTTCACACTACGCCGATTTCCTGGATTGCATGAAAACACGTAAAAAACCAATCGCTAACGAACAGGTTGGCGGACGAACCGTAATTTGCTGTCACTTGCTGAACCAGCTGTATTATCATAATGAGCCGATCAAATGGGATCCTGCAAAACTCTGCTTTGCTGAAGGTACCGGAAATCCTGCCTGGTTAACACGCGACTACCGCGACTGGACTAAGGGATAGGAAGTTTCTATCTGCAACAGGCTGGTTTATTTATTTTTCTTCTGGGCATTAGCGGCATGCCGGCCACTCCCGTCGCCAGTATCCCTGATGCCACCAGCCGGATTTAACCGTTCGGCCTCAGCCTGTAAAGTTGCCCTGGCCGATATAGCCTTTGAGTCTTTTGTGTCAACCGGAATGGGGATTTCCTCGAAAGGGGCTTTGCTCATATCAAATAATTCACCGGATTGATTCAACTTGTAATCGGAACTTCTTACATACCAATTGTTTGCAAGCTGAACAAAAATCGATGAACGGGGATTTCCCTTTTCGCCATGAAGCTGTGCATTAAAACTCTGACCATCAAGAATCTTATCCTTTGGCAGCTGAGCACCGGCAATTTCAGCAAATGTGGGTACAAAATCGACCGCACTGATTAAGTCTCGGGAAACCTTTCCTTTTGGGGTAACTCCCGGCCAATAAACGATCAGGGGCTCCAGACTTCCGCCTTCGAGCATAGAACCTTTCTGGCCGATTAACCGCTGTCCGCCAATAATAGCCTGATCCGCCCGGGCAGCTGCAGTACCATTATCGCCAAAGAAAACCAGGATGGTGTTTTCACTCAGTTTTAGTCTATCCAGATCAGCTATTAACTGGCCAACAAGCTTGTCCATATAGGATATGTTATCGGCATAAATATTTTTGCTGTCAGGCTTGCTATCGGGCGTCGGCAGAATTTCGGTATGAACATGCGATAGGGAATAGTAAACATAAAACGGGTCATTCACATGCAGGGTAAGAAAGTCGACAAGATGTTCACGCATCACATCCGGCATGTATTCCTTGTCTTTCAGTTTTGTTTCAACCCCGTTTAAAAGGTATACTTTCCCCCTCGCCTGGGTATTCCAGTAAATGCCACTTCCCTGAAATTTAAGATAATCATCGAAACCAAAAGCATCAGGGTTTAATGGAAGCTGCCCCCATTTCCCGATGGATGCGGTTACATAACCAGCTTTTTTGAGGTATCCCGGCATCATGGTCTCCACTGCAGGGTCGAGGAGCCGGCAGGCATCCTGATTGGTAGCTCCGGTTCGAAAAAGATGGCGGCCAGTAAGAATTGTGGCCCGTGAGGGGCCTGACAATGGTGCTGTATAGGCATTGGTAAAACGGATTCCCTGACTGGCAAGCCTGTCGATATTAGGTGTTTTGTAATTGTCGGCGCCGTAACAACCAACTTCGCCGATACCTAAATCATCCGCAAGAATGAAAATAATATTCGGCTTTCTTGCCTGATTCTGCCGGGCCTCTGCCGATGAAGGATTCATAAGCGCTCCAATGAATGGGAGTGATATAATGCCCAAGGATTTAGCGCTGCTGGTGGTAAATATATGCTTGTGTTTCATTATTGCATCAGTTTAAGATTCTTGTTAATCAACTGAATCCATAGTATGGGTGCATTGGATGGAAGGGCAATTCTTCTTCTCTCAGTATTATTTTTCTCCATCAGAGTCTTCCACAGGGTAAGCCAATCCTGCCTGTTTTCCTGCAATGCCGCCAGGAGTATGAATATCCGCGGACCGGGCTGAGACTCCCAGTTTTCAACATCTTTTTGATAGGGCCATTCACCGATATCTTTCAGAAATGGCATGATAAATTCCACTCCCTTTATTATTCCCCGGCCATCCGGAAGTGAATAATTCCATGCATCAAATGACTCATCCGATAAAATCAGGGCCGATGCAGCCATCGCATCAAGATTGTACAGCGAATAGGCAAAGGGCTTGGTTCTGGCAATCTCCAGTGGAAAACTGCCATTGGCAGCCATCTGGCCGGGCAATATTTTTTTTGCATACAGATCCCGGCATTGATCCGTAACAGCTGAATTTCCGGTTACCCTCGCGTAGGCAGCCACCTGAGCCAGCCACCAGGTTCCATGATTATTGGCTGCATTCATCTCGTCGATCCCATATTGGTGCGTGGTGAGCCAGCGTGTGAATTGCCGGAACCAATCTTTTATCTGAAGGATTTCAGCTGGAGATATGGAAGGGGATTTCTCTAAAATACTAACCGCGAGTGACACTTCGATAAGCGGTACCGCATCTATTATTCCAAACCCCCGGCCAGCGCAGATGCCCTTGATTGCCTGAGCATAGAGCATATTGGGATTCATGCGTGTGGTGGGGTCAATAAACCAGGCCTCCATCTGGACCATTGCTGCATTGGCATATTTCTCATCACCGGTGAGAAGGAATGCGGAAGCCTGGGTGGCAACAATTCTGCAAAAATGGTGCAGGCTTAATTCATGCTCCTGAAAATTCTCCGGATTTCTGTGGCCATCTTTACGGATATAGGGTCCATCCGGTTTGGCAGGATCGGGCCACCAGTAAGTGCCTTCTGAATAGTAATCGTGCTTTCCACCCTGACTTCTCGGGCACTTGGAATCGGCTATGGTTCTTGGTTTTTCCAATAAAAATCGATTGGCCAGATTAATTACCTGGTCCTTCTCCAGCTCAATAACCTCCTTGAAAAGCGAATCAGATAATGGCCTTTTTTGGTCTGGATTGCTTTGCCCTTCAACCAGCGATGAAAAGCACAAAGTGATGCCCTGAAAAAGCAACACGAAATAAAATATTCTCTTCTGAAGGTTAGCTTTCATCCTCTAATCCTCTTTGGTTTTGGTAATTATCGGGACCTTGAAATCTGCAATTTTTGCAAATGCAACGTTACTCCTGAATTCGCGATCCATGCAATTCATGAAAAGCTTCTCCATTGCAGTTTTATCATTCTGATATTCCGGCCTGGCCAAAACGTTTTCTTTTTCCAGCGGATCCTTTTCATAATCATAGAGTTCACTGGCTATTACATATTTGGGATTATAGGTAATGTTGGTCCTGAACCCTTTATTTAACCATACCGTATAGCGAAACCTTTTCGTTCGGATAGAATATCCCATGATGTCATTTCCGCGGGGATACTGGCTGAAGGCATAGTCCCTGCCACTGTGAGCCGGATCTTTAATCGACGGAACAAGGCTGACCCCATCGATATATTTTGGTTTCGGGATGCTGACCAGGTCGCAAAGGGTAGGAAAAATGTCAACAAATTCCGAGGTCGCAACCGGTTTAATTCCCTGCTTCATGCCGGGAACGCTCATCATCATCAGTGCATGAGTTGCCTGTTCAAAATTGGTGTGTTTATTCCATAAGCCATGATCCCCCAGATGCCATCCATGATCGCCCCACAAAACGATTATCGTATTTTGACGAATTCCAAGCCGGTCAAGCTCATTCAATAACTGCTCAATCTGAGCATCTGTGTATGATACAGCAGCATAATAACCATGAATCAGCTCTTTTTGCTTGTCGATTGGCAGGTGATCAAGGTCATTTTCTGAGAAGTTGTCAAATACGGGGATATCGGAATAGTTTTTAAGTTCACCTGAATTATGATAAGCAATATCCGGACTGTTAAGCGCCTTCTTTTGATATGGAGCTACCTCAAATTCATTCCGGTCATATTTGTCCCAGTATTTTTTCGGCGCTACAAAAGGCAGGTGTGGCTTTAAAAATCCCACAGCGAGAAAGAAAGGCTTCTTGTTGCCGCTCAGGCTGTCGATCAGCTGAATTGCCATTTCGGTAAGCTTCCCGTCGTGATAAGTGTTATCGGGTACATCGGCACATTCGGTAGCTTTTCCCCTGTTTTTTTCGTTCGGGGTGTAAGGGAGAGCATATTTTTTTGCTTTTGCATCGCGGTAGGGGATGCTCCAGGATGGTGCATCATGGGCCTGACCTGTACTGCCCATGTGAAAGATCTTCCCCATGCCGGCGGTTTCATACCCCATCGACTTGAAATACTGAGGCAAACTTACCGCATTGGGATTTACCTGTCTGAAATCAGTAACCAGGTCCCAAACCCTGGTTTTATCCGGATACATCCCGGTGAGTAAACTGGCTCGGGTGGCAGCACTGATGGCCTGCTGGCAGTATGTGTTCTGGAATACAATTCCTTCTCTGGCCAACCGGTCCATACCGGGTGTTCTGGCATGGACATCTCCGTAAGCGCTTATCAGTGGTTTTAAATCATCAACAGCAATAAACAGCACGTTTAAATTTTTATTCTGGGCATTCAGTTGGGTTAATCCCAACCCTACCTGGGCAAGAACGCCGATCGATGATATTAGTTTGTTCATCTGTTTTAATTGCCTGATATTGATTTAACTTTTTCGTAAAATTTCCGGAAGTCCCGTCCGCAGGAATCCAGTATGCCCTGAAAATAAGGAATCATGGAATGGTACGTACTGATCGGGACCAGATAAGCATTGTTCAGCCTTTTATTCTTAATGTTCAGATCCCTTTCAAGCACATTCAGTATGGAATCTTTCTGGTTCTGCATTGAGGTGGAATCGGCGTGGCTTTTGTAAAGTGCACTCAACTCGTTACGCGTACTGAGCATCCTTTCCACAGTCTTGTCAGATTCCTCCCATTCCCGGTTGGCCTGCTGAACCTGATCATTTCGGCCCAAAGATTGCAGCCATCTCAATACTCCGGCACGTTCTACCGTTTCCGCAAAGCCTTCACTGAATCGGGAATCTCCTTTCCGGTATAATTTCTGATGCGCGAGTTCATGAATGATCAATCCTGCCAGATCAACGGAATCATATCGTAAATTTGTGCTCAATATAGGATCGTTATACCATCCCAATGTGGAATAGGCACTGAACCCGGAAACATAAACATCCAGTCCCTGTTCGTTCATTTGTGACGCAAACTCCAGGGCCTTTTCTTTTTTGAAATATCCGTGATAAACCACACACCCGGCAACGGGATAACACCAGGTTTTTGGTTCCACGGAAAACCTCGGTGTACAATATACATTCCAGCCCAGGTAGTCACTCTTGATATCTGAATACAGCGTGTAGCTTTTATTATCAGGCAATCCAAGTTCCTTTGAAGCAAACTTGCGAACATCAAGCACCATTTTCAGCTTGTCTCTTGTCTTTACGTCTATTTTGTCTTCTGTCAGGATTTTCTCAATGGGTTGTCTGGCATGCATGATTTTAAGGTGTGCCGACATAGCCTGTGTGAGGTAGGAAATCTGGCAGGAACCTGGTGTGACAATTATCAAAAGCACAAGCAAAACAATTACAAAGCCTGTGATAGTAAGTCTCTTTTTGATTTTTCTTTTTGCCATTCTACGATTGAAAAGTGGATCCGCCGGTCAGGAGGATTTTCAGGACAAAATGCAGGTGAAGTATATTCATAACTTTGCATGAATTCATTCCGATAAAGATATGACAGAAGTTGAATCGAGATACTCCAGGAACGAAGAGCTGGCCAATGCCCTGTCTCATCTGGCGGGAGCTCTCCTGGCAACGGTTGCATTAGTACTTCTTGTGGTAAAATCGGCCAGGATCGGAAATGCATGGCACATAGTGAGCACCGCGGTTTTTGGCGTCACCATGATCATCCTTTTTTTCTCTTCCACCATGACTCACTGGTTGAAACAGGGTAAAGCCAAGGATGTTTTTTTTACCATTGATCAGATAGCCATTTTTACTTTGATTGCAGGTACTTATACTCCATTTACCCTGGTAGCGCTCCATGGAACTTTCGGATGGGTGATTTTCGGAGTGGAGTGGGGACTGGCAATTATGGGGATTACAATTAAGCTGGTGAAACCCACCCGGTTTCATCAGGGTGTGAACCTGTTTTATATCCTTCTTTATGCATCGATGGGATGGATGGTTTTAATTGCTATCGTCCCTATATATAAGAGCCTTACGCTGATGGGACTGGTTTGGATACTGATTGGCGGACTTTGCTACACCATTGGTATTTTCTTTTATCGGATCGGTAAGTTTAAATATCACCATCTGGTCTGGCACCTTCTGGTAGTGGCCGGCGCCGCCTCGCATTTTATTGCGATATACGTTTATTTGCCATAGAGTTATCTTCGGAACTAATACAATCATTATCTTAGTCGGTTAATGACAGCTAATATAGGCCGCTGGGGATCAAAAACTTGCAAATGAATTACAGGTTAGAGGAATTAATTGATATTTCTTTATTGCAGAATCTGCAGGATAAACTGAATGTTGTCTATTCATTCCCTTCTGCCATTATTGATAATGATGGCAAGGTTCTTACTGCCGTGGCATGGCAGGATATATGCACCCAATTTCATCGGAAAAATCCTGATTGCGAAAAGGAGTGCATTAAAAGTGACCAATATATTCTAGAGCATATCCAAGAAGCAAATCCAGCCGTGAGCTATTTATGTCCGCACGGTCTTATCGATAATGCTGCTCCGATTATTATTGAAGGAAAACATCTGGGCAATTTTTTTACGGGACAGTTTTTCCTTGAAAAGCCTGATCTGGAATTTTTCAAAAAACAGGCAAAACTCTATGGATTTGATGAAAAAGAATATTTGAAAGCGGTAGAGAAAGTCCCTGTCTGGACAAAAGAGAAGCTTATTCAATACCTTGATTTTATTAAAGGATTTATAGAGATCATTGCGGGTATTGGCCTTAATCATTTAAATGAGATTAGAGCAAACAGAGCTATAAGAGCTATTGAGGATCGGAACCGAATGATTCTTCAAAGCACTTCCGACTGGATTTGGGAGATCGATGACCAGGGAAAGTATTGCTATTGCTCTGGAAAAGTTGAACAAATATTGGGTTTTACCCCTGAAGAAATCATCGGAAAATCACCTCTTGATCTGATGACACCTCAGGAAAGAAATCGTTGTCAGCCGATTTTGCAAAACATCGTAGAGACTAAAGGCTCCATTATTGATCTGGAAAATTGGAATTTGCACAAAGACGGACACCTGGTTTGCCTGCTGACAAATGGGTTTCCTGTTTTTGATTCAAAAGGCGAAATTGCCGGATTCAGAGGAGCCGACAAGGATATTTCAGAGCGCAAACAGGCGGATCAGGCTTTAAAAGGGAGCGAATTGAAGTATCGCTCTCTGATTGAAAGCTCAAGTGACGCTATATTTTGTGTTGATGAAAACGGGGAATACAAATTTACCAATCAATTATTCGCATCAACCTTTGGAAAAACGCCGGATTATTTCCTGGGAAAAACCTTCCATGATATTTATGATAAAGAGCATGCCGACCATCGTCTCGAAGCAACAAAAAGATTGTTTCAAACCGGCGAAAGCGAATCTTTGGAGGTTGAGGTTCCGTTGCCGGACCGAACGTTGTATTTTTTAGCCAGAACCAATCCAATAAAGGATGATTCGGGAAGAGTGGTCCTGAATCTTACCCATGCCGCAGATATCACCGGGTTGAAGCAGACTGAAAGAGTGTTGAAAGATATCATAGAAAAGAATCCGATGTCCATTCAGATTGTTGATAAAGATGGGTTCACTCTTCAGGTAAATGCCGCACATACTGACCTTTTCGGCGCTGTACCTCCTCCCGACTATTCGATTTTCAATGATTTTCAACTAAAAGATCAAGGCTTTGATGCGCTTTTGGAGCAAGTGAAAGCTGGCGAGGTTGTTCATTTTCCTGATTTTCATTACAACGCTCACAATGTGGATCCTGAATTTCCTGATGTTCCTGTTTGGATTCGAATGGTTATTTTTCCACTAACCGGCAAGAGCAGAATTCCGGAACGATTCGTTCTGATGCATGAGAATATTACCCGGCGCAAGAACTCTGAACAGGAATTAATAAAAGCCAAGGAACGTGCTGAGGAAAGTGATCAGCTGAAATCAGCGTTTCTGGCCAATATGAGTCACGAGATCCGCACGCCTATGAATGGTATTCTGGGTTTTGCCGAGCTGCTGAAAGAACCCGGACTCACTGGTGAAGACCAGCAGAAGTATATAGCGGTTATTGAGAAAAGTGGTGCGAGGATGCTGAATATCATCAACGATATTATCAGTATTTCCAAGATTGAATCGGGCCAAATGGAAATATTCGTGTCGAAAACGAATATTAACGAACAGATGGAATTTCTTTTCTCCTTTTTTAAACCGGAGGTAGAGCAAAAAGCGATAACAATCAGGTTGAGTGAAATATTACCGCTGGAAAAATGCATTATCCTGACGGATCGTGAAAAGGTTTATGCAATCCTGACCAATCTGATTAAAAACGCCGTAAAATTTACCCGGCATGGTTCGATTGAGTTCGGATGCCGCTTGGTAGAGACGGATAATTATCCGTCTCTGCTGGAGTTCTTCGTAAAGGATACTGGTACGGGCATTAGTCCCGACCAAAAAAATCTCATTTTTGAGAGATTCAGGCAGGGTAGCGAATTTCTTAACCGGAACTATGAAGGAGCCGGTTTGGGACTCTCCATTTCAAAGGCTTATGTCGAAATGCTTGGAGGTGAAATCCGGGTGGAAAGTGAATCTGGCAAAGGCTCATTGTTCAGCTTTACAATCCCTTACCGAACAGAATAGTATCTGCATTCCTTGGTTTTGTCATTTATCTGCCGGTTGGCCAGGCTTCAGATTCCATAACCATAAACCTGAAATATTAAAGAATGAAAAGATTCATGTTGCCGTTCCTATTGGCGTTTCCTTAGCCGCAGTGGTTGCCCTCAACGAAGAGCGTTTTATACTGCGCGGGAATTCTATCTTTGCCTGCAGCCGCAACGGAGGAACCTTCGATTATTTGTTGCCCGCTGAATTCAGGGGCCGCAAAATGGAAGACTTTGCCTTGTCGGATAGATTGATTTAAAAATGAACAAAAACAAAACAAAAACCCTGACGCTCTTCCGGGGCCTCGCAAATGAGGATTGGATGGCGGTGTTTGCAGCTTTTACGCTGATCTTTTTAACCCTCATCATACGTGATTCAGTGCCTAAACTTCCTCTGTTTTTCGGTTCAAAGGAAAAGTGGGCGGAACTGGGTGTTTTATCGGGCTTTATTTCGGGACCTAACCTGCTGCGATTGGGATACACCTATGGTATCTTTGCCCTTTTGGCATGGGCCGGACTTAAAATTGCCGGAAAACCTGCTTCCCGATTCTTTGTTTCATTCCTGCTGATTGTAGGGCTGTCACTGGTGTCGCAGATTATTTCCACCCATTCGTCTATCAAGGCCATTAACCTCGAAACGGTATTTTTTTCGGTCCTCATCGGACTGATAATAGGCAATACGATGAAACTGCCCGACTGGTTCAGGCAGGCCATCCAGAGTGAGTATTACATAAAGATCGGCCTCGTTCTCCTTGGAACCACCGTTTTGTTCAACAGCATCATGAAAGCCGGGGCCCTCGGACTGGTTCAGGCACTGGTGGTAGTGGTTTCTGTCTGGTATGTTGCTTTCTGGATTGCAAAAAAGCTTAAAGTTGATTCCGAGATGTCAATCATGCTGGCGTCGGCAGTCTCGATCTGTGGGGTATCGGCTGCGATTGCCACCTGTGGGGCGATCAAGGGCGACAGCAAGAAACTCTCCTATATTATCTCATTGGTCCTGATCGTTGCCATTCCAATGATGATCCTGATGCCTTACCTGGCCAAATGGATGGGGCTCAGTCAGGAGGTGGCCGGTGCCTGGATCGGTGGAACCATTGATACTACCGGTGCAGTGGTGGCAACGGGTACCATCATTGGGGAAACAGCCCAGAAATATGCCGTGATTATAAAATCAGCACAGAATGTCCTGCTCGGAGGGGCAGCATTCCTGATCTCGATTTACTGGACCTGGAAAGGCAAGGGGGAGACTTCTGAAAAAACTTCGGTCAGGTTGATCTGGGATCGTTTTCCGAAATTTGTTCTCGGCTTTGTGGCAGCTTCCATGCTATTCTCCTTTATATTGACAGCCGATACCATTAAACAGGTTGGTGATTCACTGAAGGGATATCAAAGCATCTGGTTCAGCATTGCTTTCGTCTGCATTGGTTTAGAAACACGATTCGCTGATATATTTCATGCCGACAACCGCAAGGTGATGTATTCATTCCTGCTGGCCCAACTGATCAATGTGGCGATTACCCTGGCAGTTGCCTCGCTGCTATTCAGGTAAACGATACCGGATGGTATATTCTTTATCAGGAATTGATAGAATTATTTCGTAGAGCTTATCACCGGTTCGGGTAATGGTAACCCCATTTTCTGCTTTAGGTTCCTTATCGCTTTTAATCCTCAGGGTGCCTTTGCCCGAAACGGTTTTAACTCTGATTTCGCTTTGATTCATGTACAATTCTATGCTGCCGTTAGGGGTCGGGACCTTCCCTTTTATCCATTCCAATCCGGCCAGTGAGGGTTCGATAATATAAGTAGCATATCCGGGTGACGTGGGTTTTATTCCTAACAGATATTTTCCGAACAGGTAAACAGGATTCGCTCCCCAGGCATGACATAAGCTTTTGCCAAACGGTCGGCCATACATGGCATAATGCTCATCACCCTTCTGATCAGGATCATATGCTTCCCAAATAGTGGTGGCACCGAGATTCAGCATTCCGCCCCAATAATCCTTTACGAATTTGATGGCTTTCTCTTTTTCACCGATCTCGCATAAAGAAGCCAGCTCATAAAACTTCATATAGGGTGTGGTGATCTTTAGAATGCTGTCGTTGAGGATAACATGGTCACGGATTTTTTTCTTCATTTCCGGATCAGCATAATCAAAAAGTATGGCAAACATATTGGCGTAACGGGTTACCGTTTCACTTAGCACACCCTCTTTCCGGCTATGGACCAGGGCGTTTTTTTGATCGCTCCAAAAGGTTTCAACTATTTTCTTTCTGATGTTTTCCGATAAATCCCGGCACTTTGTTGCATAGTCAGGATCACCTGCCAGCTGCGCGCTTAGTGCAGTTGCTTCCAGACTTCTTGCCAGTAGCAATTGCTGAAAACTCACCTCTCCTGATTTTTCGATAGGCGCCCAATCGATAAATACCCAGTCGCCCGGCAGTCCTTCAACAAACCCGTTTTTATTGGCCCTGCCCAGACAAAATTCCATCATGGTTTTCATTCTGGGGTAAATCTGCTTCACAAAAGCAGTATCACCCGTATACAGGTAATTGTCGTAAATGCCCATCATCCAGTAAAACGAGTAATCCAGAATGGTATTGATATGGGTTTCCACGGGATCGTGCCCCCTGAGCGCCCAAAGCGTGCGTGTGTTCACCCCTTCATCGAAAAAGGTATAGAAATTCATCAGGTAACTCTGGTAAGCATCGCCGCCCCAGGTCCACCGGTCGCGCTTGATCCCATCGAGGTGAAATTCCCGGGTGGTCAGTAGCAGCGTGTACAGCGAAACATCATAAATCCTGTTCAGCAAAGTATCGGAACACGAAAAGCCGCCTTTATTCGTCAGGGGTAAATATTCATACAAAGCCGACAGGTCATCATACGAAACGCCGGCATCATTTACCGCATATATATACCGGAAAGCTCTTGCCGCCGTGGTATCGCTGGCGGGTTTATTTCTGTTTATATCGATATAGTCATAAGTCTCGGCTTCGGCCTGCGCCAAGGCTTCCTGCTGGGTTTCGCCATAATAGAGCCTGATTTTTCCGGTACCATTTGCATTCCTGACAATCACTTTTCCGAAGGTCTCTTTGCCGAAATCGAGGAGCATTTTATTCGTTTGCTTTTGAATTATTTTGGCGGTAATGGGGGTGTATTCCAGACTGAAAGTGGCAGGTGGTTTCATCGGATCGTAAAAATCGCCGGCATCCACGGAAAAATATGTTTTATTTTGATTGGTCACCAACCACTGTTTGCCGGTTCTAATTGTTTTTCCTTCAATCAGAATTGACGGGAAGGTTTTGTAATTCTCCACCAGCAGCAGCAACTGATGTTTACCCGACGGAACTATGAGCTTCATCGGATCGAAATCTGAAATCAGGTTGCCATCAATCCGAAGGGAATAGCGGCCATCGGCATAGATTTTTATGGTTTCCGGTTCCGGAACTTCAAAGGTATTCTGGAAACTCACCAGACCGTAGGGCGAGTCGATTCTCCAGAATGGCGGGTAGGGCTGACCGCGTTCCTGGCGCCGGCCGCCGACTTCACGCTGCAGCCATACTTCAAAATCACCGGGATACCAGATCCAGACCGCTTTTTCTTGTGGAAATGCACTTAAAAATGAAAAGAAAATCAGGAAAGAGAGTAGTGTGGTCTTCATAGGCTACCGGATTTTCTGCACCTGGTTTTCGATGGGCTCCAGCGTTTGCAGGTAACGGAACATTGCCCGGAGATCCAGTGAATCCATTCCGGCGTACATCGACCACGGCATGATGGTATTAAACCCGACATTATCAGCTTTCGGCAACGGGTTAACCTTTGGGTCATACGCCTTGAAACGGGCGATAAAGCCTTCAGGTGTCCATCCACCAATTCCGGTTGCGACAGACGGTGTGATATTGGCCGAGACAACTGTCTTGGGTGGTACAATAAACTCCCGGCCTCCGGCAAATGCCTTGGTCCGGTCAATCTTGCCCCTTCTGGCAACCGTATGGCAATCAATGCAAACAGCAGCGGTTACCAGGTATTTCCCGTAGGCTATCGTATCACTCTTTGGAGGTTTCTGCTCAAAAGCGGCTTTCTTCGGAATCATGTACATAATAAGGCTGAACGGAAAGGTGGTATAGGATGGTTCGGGTGTGACTGCCTTCTCCGGCAACGTGCGCAAGTAGGCAATGATACTGTAAATATCCTCGCGGTCGAGCTTGCCGTAATATGGATAGGGCATCACGGGGAAAAGGGGCATATTTCGCTTGTCGACACCCTCCGTTATTGCTCTTAATAATTCGGCATCGGTCCAGTTTTTTAAATTAAACGGAGTGATATTTTTTGCTATAAATTTTCCGGGAAATCCCAATTCCTCCGAAAACACCTCGCCGCCGCTGCCTTCTGTCCCGGCTTTGAGTGGCCCGGAAAACAATTGCCAGTCCCTTGTGGAATGACAATCGATGCACACCAATACGTGGTTAGCCAGGTACCTGCCAGTTTCAATCCGCTCCGGTGTTATCTCAACTTTGACAGCCTCAGGCTTCGACCGGAGCTTAAATCCGGTGAGGTAAATGAGTGCGCCGCCAATCAGTATCCCGATAGCCACCACTGACCATCCGGCTATTTTCCAGAATTTATTCGATGTCATAGGTTCTCCTCCATATTGGTTTATCAGGATGGAAGTTACAAACTATTTTCAGTTATGAGCCGGATTCAATGTCCATACCTTAATTTTCTGTTTTCCATTATTCCAGGTCTCAAAAGGCCCCGGTGCTGGATTCTGTGCTTTGCGGGATTTGCCGAAATAGTCAGTATCGATCTTTACTGCAGACCCGTTAGTATTCTCGAAAGGCAGGTCAGGAATAATCACCCTGCCCAGCAATTCGCTGGTTACCAAATCCCTTTTTTGTTCGGTAAGCCAGCTTTTATCAAGGGTGATCTCAATATAAATCCCATCCTTTTCGGTGATCAATTTTGCCGCTGCATCGAAATCCTGTTTAACCAATGCATTTTTCTCCTGCCTGATCAGTAACTGCGTTTTCTGTGAATTGCTGAGGCCATCGAATCTTTTTGCGAGCTCCGCGGCATCCGACTGGTTGGTGCCTTTTGTATAGATATTTCCTGAGAACCTGACCTGGAGCAGCGATTTGTCATATTGTCTGGCATTGGCGTTATTTACAAACAGGTTATTGATGAAATTGATATCCCCGCCCGGATTGTCATGCAGTGCTGCCACCTCAGTCGAATGAGGGGGATGATAAGGAGTCAGACGGCTGTCGTACGGGATAACCTCCATGTGTCCGCCGAAAATATTATGCACGAAGGCGGCCCCGCTTGAATTCATGAGCAGACTGGTTTTCGACAGCATGATATTGTTGCTTATGAGCATTGGACCATGATCCACTTCGAGGAAAATATCCAGCTCATTATCGTTAAGTAAATTGTTTTTAACCTGCACCCCCTGGGCCATCCAGTCGAGCCATATACCCAGACAGGTTCGGTAAATATGGTTGTTCCTGATCTGCACATCCACGGCGCCGTGAAACTTTATGCCGGCCATCTCTGCGCCGGTAAACAGCTGACGGACGTGAATATCGTAAATGGTGTTGCCCTCAACAATGCTGAACGCGCACCCCATACTGCCGACAACACCCGCCTGCTCACAATAAGCAATAGTATTGTTGCGGACCAGGTGACTGCCGATTTTTTCCTTACTCCAGCCATTGGCCAGCGCCCGGTTGATGGTGCCCACGTAACCCTCGGCCGACTCAGTATTATTGTTATTCCACTCATCGCCATATTTGCCCAGCGAAATGCCCACACATTTTGAATATTGGACGATATTGTTTTCAATGATCCATCCTTTGCTCCAATGTGTCCCGATAAGACCCATTTGCTCCGACGTAGGCGGGGCCCAGTTGGTAGCTGCCTGTTGCACGGTAAATCCCCTCAGGGTAATGTAATTGATGAAAGGTTTATCAGGATAAAAAATGGTTTGGCGAACATTGATCTCCACCTCACCGGCATTCGGATCCGCATTAATGAACTGGGCCCGGATGGTGGTTGTATCGCCTTCGACCTTGCCGAACCAGAGCGGGTTTTTAGCATCGGCTGCTTTCATTACCTCCTCCTCCTTTGCGGCCTCCATCAGCCAGTCGCCCTTAAGGTACACACTGCCGGTATGGTGCTGTCTGCCTTTATCGGAGAACCAGTCACCCCGGATCAGATCGCTGTATGGATTGAATTTTCCAAAAAAACGGTTCGGGATTTTAACCTCCCAGGTATCGTTCTCCAGTTTTTTCCACCCCCGGATGACTTCAGAACCCCTGATATCCACCTTTTCCCCAGTTGCTGCCTGGTAGGTGATTCTTTCCTGATCAGAATTTCCGCCGCGCGGCGGGGTAATCTGCTCGCGGTAAATGCCCGCGTGAACAGTGATCACATCCCCCGGCATGGTAACTTTTGCAGCAGCAGATATCGTCTTAAAAGGTTTGGATGATGTGCCGTCGCCAGCGTCATTGCCTTTTATGGAAACGTGCCAGGTTTTACCCGATGCAATGGCCCCGGATTCTATATTGATCAGGAAAATTGCAGTCAGGAGCAGACAGAGCGTTTTTATCGGTTTCATAGTTGTTGGTTTATCAAGGTTTCAACGGACAATACCAAAAGTACATCAATCCTGATAATAAAAGCAACCCGATACCTTATTGAAGACCAAGACCAGTTTTGAATGCTGAAATCACAAAGTCAAATTTCGTGGTAAGCGACGAGATCCCGTTGTTCAACGGGATGACACTTCTCCGAGGTTAATTTGATCCTGATAATTCAAAATTCACCACTGGCCTTCGAATCTCTTCCTTCATACCCCATACCCCATACCCCATACCCGGAATGTTTTTCTAAAATTAGTTGCAGATGTCAACTAATTAGCGTTACCTTTGCCGCGCCAAAATTATTGTCATGGAAGAAAAGATGGATTTGTCGATCATGGTTCTCGGAAGGATGATGCAGGAGACCTTCAGGGTTTTCAAGAAACGGATTGAAAACCAGGAAGGTGAAGAAGTAAAGCTGTCGTCGGAGCAATTCAGTCTTTTGCACGCATTAACCATGAAGGAAGAGGAGGTTATCCAGAAGGATATGGCTGAATTCATGGGCAAGGATAAATCAGCTGTTCTGCGCATTGTAGATTGCCTGGAGGAAAAAGGACTGGTAAGAAGGGTGGCCTCTACGGAAGATCGTCGCAAGAATTACCTGATGGTCACGAAAGCAGGTAACCGGGCTATTGAGTATAACATGAAAATTGTGGACCAGTTAATGAAGGAACTGCGCGAAGGTATTCCGCAGGAAGACCTTGATATTTTCCACAGGGTGGTCAACCAGATCCGCTGTAACGCTGCTAAAATTTAGTTCTATTTAATATAGTTGATATTTACAACAGTTAAGTACCGAATACGCAAAGCTCAAGGCTCAAGGCTCAAGGCTCAAGGCGCAAGGCTCAAGGCTCAAGGCAAAAGGCTCAAGGGAAGAATTAGAAAAAGAATAAAAGATCAAAATAACCAAGAATGAAAATTTTTAATCGATTAATTTTTAGCAGTATCCTTTGCTTAAGCTTACTATCGCTTCAGGCTCAGGAAAAACTGGTTTTGTCGCTCGATAGCGCCGTTAGCTACGCCATTGGACACAACAAAACTCTGGTGAATTCGAAATTCGCCATCGACAAATCAACCCAGAAACTCAAGGAGACGATTGCGGCAGGGTTGCCACAGATAAGCGCATCCATTGATTATAATAACTTCCTGGGTGCAACGGCCTCCCTGCAGCTTAATCCCGCTGCACCACCCGCCATTATTGAGTTTAATCCAACCAGCAGTTTTAAGGCAAACGTCAGTCAGGTGGTATTCAGCGGTAACTATTTCGTTGGCATTGAGCTTTCGAAGCTGGCTAAAACCATAACCGAGCAAAGCTATCAGAAGGACGAGCTGAACGTGAAGGAACAAACTATTCAGGCCTATTGCATGATCCTGGCAACCGAAAGGATATTGGACATCATCAAATCGAACAAGGAGAATGCCCAGACTATTTACGACAAAACAAAAAACCTTGCCAATGCCGGACTCATCGAACAAACCGATGCGAAGAAGCTTTCGATTATGGTGGCATCGGTGGATAATGCACTGAAATCAATGCAGAGACAGGTGGAACTGGGATATAACCTGCTGCGCTTGCAACTCGGCCTGAATTCAGATCAGGTTATTGCCCTGAGTTCAAAGCTTGATGATATCTCTGCACAGTATCTGTTGCATAATTCTATGACGGAGGCTTTCAATATCCAGAATAATATCGATTTTAAATTGATTTCCATGCAAGGAGATATCGCACAGACGTCAATAAAAATGAGGAAAGCCAGCTATCTGCCAACTTTGGCTGCTTATTATTCACGAACCGATAAGATTTTAAAGCCGCTTTTCGACTTTACCCCTAAGAACGTTGTGGGATTAACCCTGAACGTTCCGATACTTTCCGGTGGAACCCGGCTTGCCCAGTTGAATCAGGCTAAAATCGACAGCGATGTCAGCTCCAATACCAAAGAGCTTCTGACCCAGCAGCTGACCCTGCAGGAAAGGCAGTTGCGCTTTAATTACAATACCCTGCTCGACCAATATGACATGCAAAAAGCGAACGTGGATATTGCCAGGGAAGTGCTGCAGAAGATGAACCTGAAATATGAGCAGGGCATAGTCTCCAGCCTTGAACTTACCAGTGCCAATAACGATTATCTCACCTCAGAAACCAACTTTACCAATATCATCCTTCAATTGCTTAATGCAGAAATGACCCTGCGTAAAATAAACAGTAAACTCTAATAAAATGAACACAATAAAGATCCTGACTTTGTCCCTGGCGCTAGGACTGTTAATCGCAGGCACTTCCTGCGCACCAAAAAAGGACGCTGCTGCTGAAACGAAACTTTCAGAAGTTAAAGAGGCTGCCTCGGTTAAAACAATGACTGCTACAACGGAAACCATCACACGTTATATCGATTTCACCTCTTCATTAATTGCTTTCGAAGAAGTACATCTTGCGCCTTCAGCTCCCGGCCGGATTGAGAAAATCAATGTTGAAATCGGTAATAATGTCAGAAAAGACCAGGTTGTGGCCTTGATGGACCGCACCAATCTCGAGACCGCAAAGATTAACATGCTGAAACTGGAAACGGATTTCAAACGACTGGAAACGCTGAAACAATCCAATAGTATAGCTGATCAGCAATACGATCAGATCAAATCAGCCTATGAGATTGCTAAAACCAGCTACCAGTTTCTGTTGGACAATACCCAGTTAAAGGCTCCTTTCAGCGGGGTAATTTCCGGCAAGTACTTTGAAGATGGCGAAATCTATTCGGGTGCTCCGATTCCTTCAGTCGGTAAAGCAGCTATCGTTTCAATTATCCAGATCAACCAGCTTAAGGCTCTCATCAGTATCGCCTCTAATTATTATCCAATGGTAAAGGTGGGAATGAAGGCCGATGTTAAGTCGGAAATCTATCCCGATCTGATTGTCAACGGTGACATCTACCGGATTTACCCGACCATCGACAATGCTACCAAGACTTTTACCGTTGAGGTGAAGATTCCGAACAGCGACCTGAAACTTCGTCCGGGCATGTTCTCTAAAATCCAGCTGAACCTTGGTCAGGGAAGCGCTATCCTGGTGCCGAACATCGCTATTATTAAGCAGACCGGCACCAATGACATGTTTGTGTTCCTGAATAAAAACAATGTTGCCGTTAAAACGCCGGTTAAAACCGGACGTATGATCGATGACCGCATTGAAGTTACTGAAGGAATTGCTGAAGGCGATGAAGTTATCGTTGTCGGACAGAACAAGCTCGAGAATCAGGTAGCCATAATCATTAAGAACTAAGATCATGAGTTTATTCAGCACCGCAGTAAAAAAACCTGTTAGCACCGTCATGATCTTCCTGGCGGTGGTGATCTTCGGGATATATTCTTATCTGCAGTTACCTGTGGATTTCTTTCCCAAGATAGATCCACCGATGATTTCGGTGTTCACTTTCTATAATGGAGCCAACGCTTCCGATGTGGAGCAGAATATTACCAGAAAACTGGAAGATGGTTTCGGATCACTTACCAATCTGAAAAAGATCAGCTCAAAATCGAAGGATAACATATCGGTTATAACTCTGGAGTTTGAGTGGGGAGCAAACCTCGACGAGGCGACTAATGAAGTGCGCAATGCCGTTGGTCTGGCTGGAAGAAACCTGCCGGAAGGCGTGGAAACCCCAACAATTTTCAAGATCAGCACCAGCATGATGCCGGTAGTCATGTTTACTGTCAATTCTTCGGAAAGTTATGCCGGTATAAAGGACATCCTCGATACTAAACTCGTTCAGCCGCTCAACCGTATCGAAGGCGTGGGTAATATCATCCTGATGGGCGCCCCGGTGAGGGCAGTTATGGTGGATGTTGATCCACGGAAACTGGATGCTTACGGCCTGACTGTGGAGCAAATAGCCGGTATCCTCGGAGCAAATAACCTGAACCTTCCATCCGGAAGTCTGGAAATGGGTAAATCGGATTTACCGCTCCGTTTGCAAGGCGAATTTGAGAGCAGCGATCAGGTAAACAATATTATTATAAGTAATATCAACGGTAAAACATTGTATCTGAGGGATGTAGCAACAATCAGAGATGGATTGAAGGATATCAAGACTTATGAACGCGCCAACGGTGGCAATACCGTTCGTATCATGATCCAGAAACAGTCTGATGCAAATACGGTAACGGTAGCAAATAAGATTAAGGCAAAACTCGCGCAGATAGAAAAGAACCTCCCGCCGGATGTCAAGGTGAATATCCTGATGGACTCCTCGGTGAACACCATGGACTCTATCAAAAACCTGGCGGATACCCTGGTTTATGCATTGATATTTGTGGTGATTGTTGTGTTTTTCTTCCTGGGGCGCTGGAGGGCAACATTCATCATTTCCCTCTCCATCCCGATTTCACTTATCGTCGGATTTGTTTATATGTACCTGTCCGGGGGTACAATCAACATTATTACCTTGTCGTCGCTCTCGATAGCCATTGGAATGGTGGTCGATGATTCCATTGTGGTGCTCGAGAATATCACCAAAAAGCTGGAGAAGGGAGGATTTGCGCGTGAGTCGGCCATTTACGGTACAAGCGAGGTGAGTCTGGCTGTAATAGCTTCCACACTGACAATCATTGCTGTTTTCTTACCGTTAACCATGCTTGGAGG
>CAIXHD010000392.1 GCA_903919065.1 uncultured Bacteroidota bacterium | reverse complement strand
CTTTCTGTCTGGGCGTTTAGAGTTCTCTCATCAAGATCGATGCGGATGATATCGCCGTCGCATATTCTTCCAACTGCGCCACCAGAGGCAGCTTCGGGAGATACATGCCCGATCGACAGGCCGGAGGTACCACCAGAGAATCGTCCATCGGTGATCAGAGCACAGGTTTTATCGAGGCCTTTTGATTTCAGATAAGAGGTTGGATAAAGCATTTCCTGCATTCCGGGCCCACCTTTGGGACCTTCAAAAAGGATAACCACAACATCACCAGCTACTACTTCGCCACCCAGAATTCCTTCCACTGCATCTTCCTGTGAATGAAAAACCTTAGCAGGGCCATTGAATTTCCTCATACTCGCCGGTACCCCGGCGGTTTTAACCACCGCACCATTTTCAGCGATATTTCCATACAATACTGCAAGACCACCATCGGGACTGTAAGAATTTTCAATACTCCTGATGCACCCGGAGGCTCTGTTTGTATCAGTAAAAGCGTAATTATTCGATTGAGATCCCATTTCACGGTTCATTCCAAGTCCCCCTGGCGCTGACAGTGCATTGGTCAATGCTTCGCTGCAAACATGGGGTGACAGGATATCATACAATTCAATGGCATTCTTTACCGTGAGGCCATCGGCACGGGTGAGGCTGTCATCTAGAAGGCCCGCTTTATTCAGTTCTGCCATCAGGCTCATAACACCACCTGCGCGGCTGAAATCCTGCATATGATAATGTGACGAGGGAGCTATCTTACATAAGTTCGGAGTCTTTCTCGACAGATTATCGCAATCGGCAAGGGTGAAATCGGCGTCTGCTTCACTGGCGATGGCCAGTAAGTGAAGGATGGTATTAGTTGATCCGCCCATCGCGATGTCCACAGTCATGGCATTCAGAAATGCCTCGCGGCTGGCGATAGACCTCGGGAGAACCGATGCATCATTATTGAAATACCAGGCATTTGCCATTTCAACAATGCGGTGTGCAGAATCTACAAAGAGTTTGCGGCGGTTAACATGTGTTGCCAGAACGGTACCGTTTCCGGGCAAGGCTAAACCCAGCGCTTCAGCCAGGCTGTTCATGCTGTTGGCCGTAAACAGTCCGCTGCATGATCCGCAACCGGGGCAAGCATTTTCTTCGAGAGCTTTCAGGTCAGCTTCACTCACCGATTGGTCAGCGGCTGCCACCATAACATCAACCAGGTCATAATCATTTTCGCCAATCCTGCCAGCCTCCATCGGTCCGCCTGAGACAAATATAGCGGGGATATTCAGTCGCATGGCAGCCATCATCATGCCCGGAGTTATCTTATCACAATTGGATATGCAGATCATGGCATCCACCGCATGACCATTGCACATATATTCGATGCTGTCGGCGATCAAGTCGCGGGAAGGCAATGAATAGAGCATTCCGTTGTGCCCCATAGCGATACCATCATCGATGGCTATGGTATTGAATTCGGCTGCAAAGCATCCCAATTTTTCAATTTCCGCCTTGATCATCTGCCCAACATGCTGCAGGTGAACATGGCCTGGAACAAACTGAGTGAAAGAATTCACTATGGCAATTACAGGCTGGCCAAAATGATGGTTCTTCATGCCGTTTGCCCTCCAAAGGCTCCGGGCTCCTGCCATCCGTCGTCCTGCCGTGCTTGTTTCGCTATTTAGTTTTGTCATCGTAAATTCATTAAACAAAAAAAAACCTTCCTGGTTTTCCGGGAAGGTCTTTTTTAGCTATGCGTTTGTATATTTTCTGACTATACACAGCCTTCCCGGTTAACTTCCCCCACGAGGAGGACGTTAATAAGGAGGAGACCGATAATCATGTTATTCTTCACTTGTATGTTTTTTAACAGGTGCCAAAGGTAAAGCAGAATTCATGAATAAAAAAAGCCCTCGCACCATTCTATTTACCGGACAGGTGGTTAACCAACTGCATATCAAGTTAAAAAAATACATTTACCTATCGATTTATGTGCATATAATATGCAAATCGACCTGTCAAACAGCGTTTTTCGAATTATTCTTGATTGAGGTTGTTACAAATTCAGGTTCAGTTCGTCTACAATCTGAATACAAAAAATGAAAATAAACAACCAATAAAATTTAAAGTCATGAAAAAAGCTTTTACACTGATGCTTGTAGCCTTGTTTCCCTTATTGGCAATAGCTCAAAATTCCGCCATCGATAAGGTATTTAAAAAATATGGCGACCGCGATGGATTTACCGTTGTAACCATCAGCAGAGGATTAATGAAAATGGTAGCTAACATGGATGATGACCATGAATCTCAGGATTTTCTCAGCCGGATACACGAGATTAAAATCCTCGCTACCGAAGACAATAACAACAACGTAAATATTTACGACGAAGTGCTTTCCGATTTGAATAAGAAAGACTATGAAGAATTATTGACCTCAAAAAGCAAAGACGAAGAGGTGTTGATGCTTGCAAAAAAGGACGGGGACATTGTTGAAGAGCTGATCATACTTGTTGGTGGCAAAGATGACAATGCCCTGGTTTACATCTCGGGTAAAATGAACATGAAGGATCTCAGCAAGCTTTCTTCATCAACAAATATCAGAGGTGCCGGACTGGAGCATCTAAAAGACATAGAAAAATAAACCGGAAGATTTATTCGCTAAGTTTCTCTTGAGCCCAGGTAAATCTGGGCTCTTGTTTTATCAGGTTCCTATAAATTTCATGAGCAGCAAAAGTTCGGCCCCTCTCCAGATACCATGAGGCAAGAATCATTTGAATATTGAGGTAATACCAGTTACCACTGGTAAACGATGGGTCTTTTGCAAAAATATTGATTGCTTTTTCGTATTCGGTAATTGCCAAAGTCTTTGAACCTCCGAAGATTG
>CAIXHD010000391.1 GCA_903919065.1 uncultured Bacteroidota bacterium | reverse complement strand
TGAATGAACGGTTTGGCGGAATCGAACGACCGGAGATTCTCCTGGCCGATGCACGCGATGCGCGAAAGCGAAAGAAAATGCAGGGTCCATTCACGCCACTTTTGCTTCACGCAATCGATGACACCCTGATGCGAAAGGAGCAGGTGATCTTGTTTCAGAACCGCCGCGGATATAGCCCGTATATTGAATGTCAGGAGTGTAAGGCCATTCCAAAATGCCGCAATTGCGATGTCAGCCTGACACTTCACCGCGCACAAAGCAAACTGGAATGTCACTATTGCGGATATGCGGAACGGGTGCCAACTCGCTGTCCATCATGTACATCAACCAATCTCAGCATGCGAGGTCTTGGTACCGAGCGTATCGAAGAAGATCTGCAGGCACTATTCCCGGATGCCCGCCTGGCGCGACTGGATCTCGACAGCACCCGGTCAGCTTCTTCTTTCAGCCGGATATTAACCGATTTTGAGGATGGAAAGACAGATATTCTCATTGGCACGCAGATGGTTTCTAAAGGACTGGATTTCAGCAAAGTCAGCCTCGTAGGAATCATGGATGCCGATCAATTGCTGAACTACCCCGACTTTCGTTCCTATGAACGAAGCTTTCATCTGATGACCCAGGTTGCCGGCCGTGCTGGTCGGCGAGATACTCAGGGAACCGTAGTTATTCAATGCTCCGATCCCGGCCATCCGGTCATTCAACAGGTACTGGAGAACGATCTTACCGCATTTTACCAAAACGAAATGCATGAGCGTCAGCAATTTGGCTACCCTCCATTTACCCGGCTTATCCGTTTTAACGTTAAGCATGCAGATATTAAAGTTACCGCCGAGGCTGCCGCCGATCTGGCAGATATATTAAAACAAGCCCTGCCTGGTAAGGTGATGGGTCCGCAGGCTCCAATTGTCAGCCGCATCCAGGGGAAATATATTCAGAATATCCTCATTAAATTAGAGCGTAACCCTGAACTTCAAATCCGAAAAAAGGCAATAGCTTCGCTGATTAAGGAATTTACTGATAAACGGACCTATGGCAGCCTGGTCATCCAGGCCGATGTAGATCCATTATAATATATTATATGTATTGGAAAAACGGAAAGTTTATCCCGCAGGAATTTCTCGAAGATCCTGATCCGACGCTCGTACCGATGGTCTACGAAGTATTCCGGGTATATAAACACACCTCGCTGTTTCTCGACGAACATATGATCAGGCTGTTTCACTCGATCAAACTTCTGGGTTTCAGCGAACCCTGGTCGCGCACCCAGCTCGAAAAACATCTTTCGGACCTTCTTGATACGGAGCCGGACAGAATTGGTAATATCAAGATCCGCCTTAGCTGGTGGCCGGAGCCGCATCTGGAAATCGGATATATACCGCATAAATATCCAACCTTGCAGGAACAGACTGACGGAGTGAATGTTGCAACATTCCACGCCATCAGGAATACCCCAAATATTAAAATCTGGAACGATGCTCTCCGGAAAAGAACAAATCAAGCCCTTAAAGACCTGAATGTTTTTGAAGTGTTGCTTGTAAATGAAAGCGGGCATATCACCGAGGGGGGCCGTACAAATCATTTTTATGTAAAAGACCAGGTGCTTTATACAGCTCCCGTATCATCTGTTTTGCCCGGCATAACCCGTCAAAAAGTATTGGATGCTGCTGACATACTGAATATTAAGTGGATCGAAAAATATCTGCATGAAAGTGAAGTCGGCATGGTTGACGAAATGTTTACCTCGGGTACGTCTGCTGGTGTTCAGCCAATAGCCACTGTCAACGGAATACGGCTTCCAGAAAACAGGCCGGTCACCATGCAATTGCAGAAAGTTTATAATCAAATGGTTGAACAACAAATCGGACCGAATAATTATGGATGGTAAAATATATACGCAGAAAGATTTCGATAAAATCACCGATCGTACAGGCACTGAGAGCATCAAGTGGGATGGACGTGAAAGAGTATTTGGCAAGGCCGATGTAATTCCTCTATGGGTGGCTGATATGGATTTCGAAACACCCGAATTCATCAGGAAGCGAATTGCCAAACGCCTTGAACACCCCATCCTGGGCTATACTTACCGGAGCTCCGCATTCTCTGGCTCATTCACCTCCTGGGTACAACGTCGCCACAACTGGACCATCGATCCCACCTGGGTAACTTTTATGCCCGGCGTAGTGGCTGCAGTATCAGTCGCAGTATTGGCATATACCAAGCCGGAAGATGAAGTGATCATCCAGCCTCCTGTTTACCATCCGTTCTACTTTTGCGTTGAAGGCAATGGAAGAAAGCTGATCTTGAACCATTTGATTCATCAGGATGGAAGATTCACTTTCGACCTCGAATTACTGAAAAGCCAGATCACCCCCAGAACTAAAATGCTTATTCTCTCGAGTCCTCATAATCCCGGTGGTACTGTCTGGACTCCGGAAGAATTGAGAGGGTTGGTGGAGGTTTGCAAGGAACACGATATCATGATCGTTTCTGACGAAATCCATTCCGATTTGGTTTTCAGCCCGAATGTTCACACGCCGATATTGAAAGTCGCTGAAGATTATAAACAGGGGATCTTCCTGACCATGGCACCATCGAAGACATTCAACCTCGCTGCCATGAGCTCATCGATTGTGGTTATCCCGGATGAAAATCAGCGAAAATTATATGAAGATCTGGTGCACACCCTTCATATTGGATTAGGCAATGTATTTGGATTTGAGGCACTTGAAGCCGCGTATGAAGAAGGCGACCAGTGGCTGGATCAACTGATGGTTTACCTGACAGCAAATAGGCAGTTGGTCTATGATTTTCTGCAAAAGGAGATTCCCCAGGTAGAAATGATGGTTCCCGAAGCCACTTATATGACCTGGCTCGATTTCAGCAAATTCGGAATGACCCAGGAAGAATTAACCAAATTCACGATTGAAAAGGCTGGTCTGGGTTTGAATAGCGGCACACAATTCGGCAAAGGAGGCGAAGGATTCATGCGGTTGAACTTCGGTTGCCCCCGCAGCATACTCGAACAAGGATTAATTCAATTAAAAAATGCCCTTCAGGTAAACAAACTGATTTAGGCTTGCCACATTATTAAAGATCCGGAAAATTAAGATCATGGAAAAAATCGCGATTGCCGGGGGATCCGGATTAATTGGTCAGGCACTGATACCAGTGCTGCAAGCTGCCGGATATGATGCGTTTACTCTACGCAGGCCCTATTCAGTCGAAGCCCTTTCCGGCGTTACGGCAATAATAAACCTTGCCGGAGAAAATCTTTCCGCCGGCAGGTGGACTATTGAACGGAAAAAGAAGATCATTGATAGTCGCGTTAATTCGTTGGCTACATTACATGCGCTGGTCAGTCAAAAGTCATCCACTGTTAAAACATTAATATCCGCCTCAGCAGTTGGATATTATGGATCGGTTACCAACGACCATATCTATTCTGAAACAGACCCTGCCGGCAATGATTTTCTGGCTGAAGTATGCCGCGAATGGGAATCGGCTGCGGATTCATTTGAACCGCTGGGCATCAGGGTAGTCAAAGTCAGGATTGGCGTGGTTCTCAGCGAAAAGGGAGGTGCATTGCCAAAAATGATGATGCCGCTGAAATTCGGGGTATCGGTTCCTCTTGGATCAGGCAAACAATGGCTTCCCTGGATAGATATCGATGACCTGGTCAGGGTTTTTCTGCACCTGCTGCAACATGCTGAATTGTCAGGCCCTTTCAATGCAGTTGCCCCGAATCCATTAACCAACAGTGATTTCATGAAATTATTGGCCAAACAAAAACACAGGTTATTCATCCCGATAGGCGTTCCGGCATTTTTATTGAAAGTTATGCTCGGCGAAATGGCGATTGTTACACTCGAAGGCTCCCGGGTATCTGCCGAAAAGCTGATTAAATCGGGATTTGAGTTTCAGGTTACCAAACCACAAATTTCAAGTGCTTTGTCAGCCTTGAATTGGCCAGTGAGTCAATAAACTTATGATTTGGCTGATAGTCCAGCAGTGCCCCATTCGCCCGACTCGCCACCAAGCCATAGGCATTGATC
>CAIXHD010000390.1 GCA_903919065.1 uncultured Bacteroidota bacterium | reverse complement strand
CGCACCCCTTGTGATCCCATCATTTCGCCATGGTCCGAAGTAAATACAAAGATGGTATTCTCCGACAGGCCTGCTTCAATAACAGCGCGTTGCAAATCACCCATGCATTTATCCAGTGCTGCAATGTGTGCGTAATAACCTGCAGATTCTTTTCTAGCTGCATTTCTCATATTTTCAGACACATTCAGTTGCAACTTTATGCTGTCCGGATTAAACAGCCGTTGCATCTCTTCGGGAGCGTTATTGTGCGGAAAATGCGGGGCTCCCCACGCGAGGAAAAGGAGGAAAGGGGTCCCTTTCTTTGCATTTTCCCTGATGTATTGAATGGCATCCGTTGTTTCCTGATAAGGGCCATATCCGTCCCAATATTTCTTTTCGTCGCTATCCCCCGAATAGTACAGCAGATGTTGATAGTCGTGCGAGCATTCCAGCCCTTTCCAGTATTCGAACCCCTGCCGGCGTTCCCTCGGAGTAAAATTGGACCTGCCCATTCCATCCAGATGCCATTTCCCGATATAGGCCGTTTGATATCCCGATTCCTTATAAATTTCGGCCATGGTCAGCGCCTCATCACGAAGGTGCAGATCGTTCATGAAAATCCCGTGGGTCGTGGGGTACTGCCCGGTTAACAGGGATGCACGGGTCGGGCTGCAAAGTGGGCACACCGAAATGGTATTGATGAAATTCAACCCTGTTTCGGCCATCCGGTCAATATTCGGAGTACAGCCCTTCAGGTTTTCATCTCCGCTATACCCGGTAGACTGCGCCCTCCATTGGTCGGCCAGCACAAAAACAACATTCGGCCGTTGCGAATTCTGCCCTTTTAAGGAATAGGTGCAGTACACAAGCATTAAAAAGATTGACACCTGAATATTGAAGATGATCTTTGGAATTTCATTTCGAATTCTATGTCTCATGGTTTTTATTAGTTTCCTTTTGTTTTCGTAATGGTAACCGGCCCCAGCAAACCTGACCGCTGAACCCTGTATGTTTCATCACCCTGTGGTGAACGTTCTTTCTTCATATCGGGGTGATTAGTTCTGCAAAATTTCTTCCCGGGAGGCAGGTTGATGTCACCTGTCAACCGGTTGATCCACATATTGGTGATTTTTATTTCGAGATTGTTCTTCCCCTCTTTAACATAGTCCTGAATATCAGTTCTGAACGGGCTTGTCCACATAGTTCCGGCGGATTTTCCATTAACAAATACTTCCGCCACATCCAAAACCTCACCTAAGTCAAGGCTGATCGGGCTGTTATTGCCGAGCCATTCTTTCGGGATATTAAAGCTGTTTGTATACGTAGCCGTACCCGAAAAATATTTAATTCCTTCAATGGCATGGTCAGTCCAGGAAATAAGCTCATTGAGCTCTACAGATGCAGGTGCCCCCCATTTTTCAGGGAAGGAAAGCGTCCATGGACCCTGGATTTTTTCTAAAGGACCGGCTACCGACCGGCTGTACTCCGGCAATCGCCGACTTCCGGGATTGAATACAACAAAGCAGGATCCATAGGGTGGTAACTGCACGGTTACACCGGTTTTACCTTTGATCTTTTCAGGACCCGATATAACATATTGTTTGGCAGTAACGGGATCCCAAAACTCGGGCTTTCCGTTCATTATCCTGAATTCACAAGCTTCTGAGATTGGCTGACCGGTTTTGTTCCTTACAAAATATATATCAGCCTTACCGATGGTCCGATGGATAAAATCCAGTTTACCCGGATCACCGGTAAAGTCCCTCTGAATGTGTAATCTGGTCAATGCTTCATCTATGCTGATATTTTTGAATGCATCTCCGGTGAAATCCCTGGCGATCTCCGGATTCTGGATTAATACCCTGGCTCCGGCGGCTATCAGCTTTTTCACTTTTTTTACAACATCAACCGGGATATCCTTTCTGTCGGGGATAACCAGGAGCTTATAATTCAAGCCATCGGGTAGTATGAGTTTGCCTCCCGATACTTCCATCCTGTTCATGAGAACATCTGTATTGACGATGTCAAAATCATAACCTGCACTCAGTCCTTCGGGGCGTGGACTATCGGGAGATTTTTGAATATCGGGGAAGAAATTCGGCGCTTTGTCGCCATAATAATAAACAACATCCGCTGCAAATTTTCCTTGTCTCAGCAGGTATGAACATCGTGATAAATAGTCCATGAATGGTTTTGACTGCTCCCACCAGGTTGTGGTGGGATTGATGTCGGAACCGGCGTGATAGGACCTTCCGGGCAGGCCATGCTCCGGGCGCGTATTGGCGAAAGCATGAAAGGTAACGGCGTTCAGGCCTTCGCAAAAAGCCCGGTCGACATGTTTTTTCAGGTCGTGGGGTGCGTCTTTCCATCTTCTCCAGGTGGTGAAAGACTCAGCGTCAACAATACCCATACCATAAATATGGGAAGCACTTGCTATCTCCTTAACCAGGAAAATGTTGTTACGGTTACGAACCCAGAATTCGCCGCGCGGAACACTCGCATTTCCCAGTGCTTTTAAGGCATCTACGGGGCAGGAATTCCAGATTGGAGGACCCGGCCCTCCTGCTTCTGCAACAAGTTCCATGCTGTACTCTGCAAGAAAATCCCTGCCTGTGGTATAGTGGCTGAAAATGAGCTGATCACTTACCGTTTTTCTGAAATCATAAAGGAACCGATCATTGCCATCGGGAAGTTCCCACCCGGCAAATGCAGGCAGGAAGGACAGGATATCGTAATGGTTATGAGACTTGAAAATGCTGTCCATAGAATCTGTCCACGGTGTGGCTTCATCCAGTTCCATGCTGTCGAATTCGAAATATTTTAATCCGGAATCCTTTGAGTTATTCTTTGTAATACCTAAACGGCCAAGGATATACCCCAAATGTCTTTTTGTGGCTTCCGGGTCGAAGAAATCGATAAACAGGCCATCTGAATTGGGACTGGGAACAACCAGATGTTGCCCGGTGTTTGAGCAGATAAACCTGAGCAAGGTCCAGTTCCCTTCCGGCACTTCCCATTTCAATTTTTTCCCATCGAAATTCTTATTGAGAATAACAATACCGGTAAGGTCCTTTATCTTTTTATCAGGAGTGTCGGGAATGGCTAAAATGGCTATTTCCCTGAAGAAAACGGGTAAGCCGGATTTGTCTCTCGGGCATTGGTCAGGAACCGCAGGAAAAGGCAGAGATCCGGAAAAGGATTGCGGGCCCGCAACCTTAAGTTCTGATGAATAAAGCGCTTTTGCGGCCCAATCCGGAGTCACCCACGAGCCGCCGGCATTCCATCCGCTCGACGCCACCATGCCCAATTTTATCCCCAGGCGCTTCCCCTCCGAGAGGGCGTGCTTAATCATTTCTACCGATTCTTCACCCAGAAACTGAGGACCTGAACCATAGGCTCCACCCGGATTATTAATGGCCGCTACATCCCATATCTCCGCCCTTCCCATCCCCTTCTTCTTCATTTCCTCCAGATCATTGGAAATGGATGCTTTGGTGACATCTCCGTTCAGCCAGCACCAAAAAGCTCCTGGCCTGGATGACGCAGGGGGATTGATGAAATTATCAGACAGATTTTGGAAGCTGTCAATATTATTCCCGGGTTTTAACTTTTGATCGGTGGACATTGAGCAAGTGGCCAGAAGCAGGCTCAAAGCGATACTATTTTTCAGGTACATCCGGTTTCCCATAGCAAGTCCTTTTTATCTGGTCTGAATATTTATCGCACTTGTTTCCAAATCCCCTGCCCGGCATTGAACGGATATTGTTCCTTTGCCTTTTGGACGGATAGTCAGCAACAATCTCCCCTCGTGAGCTTCGCGCCTGGTTTGTTTGTATAATTCATGACTGAACTGGTTTCCCGAATCCAATCCGATCAGTTCACCCGCACCGGTTACCTCAACGGTTATTTCGTTTTTGGCAGATGGACAGCGGGTTCCTTTTGCATCCTGGATCTCGAGGGTAAGAAAAACCAGCCGTTCGTTTTCCGGACCATCTGATTTCCATTCCTCTTTTACTACCAGTTTTACAGGCTCACCTGCCGTTTTTAAGGTGTGGGTGGCTACTGTCGCCTTTTTATTAAAGGCTTTGGCCATCAGCTCGCCCTTTTTATAATTAACAAGATAGATAGCCTGATAGGTATCTGGATTTACCGCTTTTTGCCCAAGGCTTTTACCGTTTTGAAACAATTCAACTTTTTCGGCATTGCTGTAAACAAAAACCGTGTCTACCTCCTCCGGATTAAAGTTCCAGTGCGAGGCAACGTTGTAGGCACGCCATTCAAAGTCGTCTTTTACTTTCAGGTTAACGGCAATATGTACCATTGGCTTCTCCGACCAGAATGCCTGCCAATAGTAAGCTAAAGGCTTTTCGAAACCGGCTATATCAATCAGTCCCCATTCCCAGCCGCGACGGGGCCAGCCCAGCGATTCCCCTAAATAGTCAATACCAACCCATAGAAACAGGCCGGTAACGTATGGATTATCTCGCACTGCAAGCCAGTTTTCGAGGGTCAGATAGTTTTCAGCACCAAGCAGTATCCGGTTTGGATAACGGGCATGTTCCTCCCGATAATGTTCTTTAAAATACCGATCTGGATAATTGTATCCCGCTATATCCATTGCATCAAAAAACCCATTGGCATTGGCCCAGGGTGACCAGTCGCAGGTAGCAGTTACCATGCGGGTATCATCCTCTTCCTTGGCCCAGTCAATCAGCTTCTTCAAGGTTTTGGGTCCATCCGGATATCGCTGGTCAGGAACCTCATTCCCCACCGAATACATAAATACAGAAGCATGATTCCGATCACGCCTCACCATATCCTTAACATCGGTTTCCGCCCATTGGTTAAAGAACAGATGGTAAGTGCCGGGCTTTTTACCCGCCGGATCTTCCGACCTACCATAGTGCCAGGTATGGTTCCATTCATCAAAAGCCTCGGCCATCAGGTAAAAACCCTTTTCATCACATATCTCGATAAAAGCAGGATCCACGGGTCCATGGGTGCGGATGGCGTTGCAGCCCAACTCCTTCAATTTTTCCAGCCGGTATCGCCAAACGTCTTTTGGTACTGCGGTTCCGAACGAACCGGCATCTTTATGAAGACATACCCCTTTTAAAATTACTTTCTCTCCATTGACCAGCATTCCCTGGTCTTTATTAAAGCCAATCGTGCGGATTCCAACTTTTTGCTGCTCCGTATCGACCAGGCTGTCTTTAATCCACAATTGAAGTTCAAGCGTGTACAGGTAAGGGTTTTTATCAGACCAAAGCACAGGATTTTTGGCCTCAATATTCATTGTGGATTTTATCGATGTGTAATCGCCAAGTTCGCAGCTATCGGTGGCTTTAGCAAAAACGCCACCATCCCTGTCTTTCAGCAGTGCAACTATCCGGGCTTTTTTCAGCACTTTTTTCCACTCTTCGGGAAATCGCTGAAAATTTACATTCATACTTTCCGGATAGTTGTTTGAGATAACTTCACAATCCACTTTCAATCTGGCAACATTGTCCTCTATGGAAGTGGTTCTGAAAAAAGTACCAAAGGATTTAAAATGCTGCTGTCCGGTTACAATAAGATGAACGCTGCGGTTAATTCCTGATCCGGTGTACCATCTGCAATTATCCATGATTGAATTATCCACCTTCACGGCAATCACGTTGTTCTGCCCCTTATATTTCAGATAGGGAGTCAGATCGTATTCAAAAGTGCTGAAACCATAAGGACGGTTTCCCAGAAATGTGCCGTTCAGGTATACCGATGAGTTCATATAAACCCCATCAAACCTGAGTTTAATCCGTTTCCCTTTTGAGCCCTCCGGCAACACAAAATGCTTTCGGTAACAACCGATCCCGATTGGCAGATAGCCCCCTGATGCACCGGTTTGGTTCTCCTCAGCAAATTGGCCTTCCACTGAAAAATCATGCGGAACATCCAGAATACGCCAGTCCGCATCATCAAATGCCGGGACGGAAAAACCGGGTACTTCACCTAAATGAAAACGCCAATCGGAATTAAAGTTTAACTGCCTGTCCATGGCAAGCTTAGCATTCTCTTCAGTCCCTGCATTTTTGCCGCCTGCTTTACGGAAAACATTTTCATCAACCTGTGAAAAGGCGTTAGAACAGGCGAAAATCAAAAGAGCAAATACCGTGATGATATTGTGGCGAGATAACATCTTGTTTTGTAAATTCATTTCGGGGGATTGTTTGCGTATTGCGGCGTGACCAGCAGAAAGAAGCTGGCTCCTTTCTCAGGCAACGTCAAAGTGCTGCTTTTCTGAAAACTGCCCGTCGCAACGGCTTCCTTTTTGTCGAGGTCGTACAGGCGGTAGTGCAAAGGTCCGTCCGGGAACCCCTGAAGCTTCACCGTGCTTCCCGGAATCTGCCCGGGCAGGTAGGCGAGTAAGGTCCGGCCGTCGAGGCTCCACGAGTAGTGTGTTTGTCCGCCCGGCACTACGATTGGCCGCAGGTCTTTCAACCAGTCGGGGAGATCGCCACCGTCCGAAGCGAAAGCAGGAATCAGACTGCTCTGCTTGTTGAGATCAATGACGTGCGCGACGCCGTCAGGTACGGGAGTGTTTCCCCATAGATAGGTGGTCTCCAGGGAAAGGGCGTTCATTCTTTCCTCGTAATTGTAAGGTTCATCGATCAATCGGGCGCAGCCAAAAAGATCGGGTTCAATAGATTTATCCCTTTGTGCCTTCACGCGGATGGCCACCGGAGCCGGTTTCCACTCTTGTGTCCAATTCACGCGTTGCCGCACATCCTGATGCACCTTGCGTTCGTCCTCGATGATGCATTCGCCCCACGACATGCACATGGGCAGCCGATAGACCAGCGCCAGGTAGGTTTCCTCGCGTGTCAGCAAGCGGTAGTGGGCCAGTGCCCTGGGCGACTGCAGCAGCTTGCCCTGGTCGCGGTTCGGGGTATATGAATCGCCCTCGAAACCATGAAGCTCCGTTGGCAAAAAACCCCAGAAGTTCCCCTCCGACTGGTAGGGGTGGGGGCGCATCATTTCCGCTTTATACTTGCCGGAGATCAACCGGATGTTCAGCTCGGCGTAGGGCCGGTCACGGTCGTGGCAGGTGTACGTCCGGAAACCGGCGGGTTTCGGTTTGAACGCAGTAACGGCCATGGGGTCTTCAAACACATCGAATTCGGTAATGACCAAATGGTTCGGGTCCTGGGCGCGATAGATGTCATAGGTTTTGTTCACAAAGTCAAGGGTGCCCGTCCGGGTGTCCCTGTCCCGTTCACCATCGGCGGAGACAGCCAGCAAGGACGTCTCGTCGCTAAACAGCCGTGCAAAGGCGGCTGCGTAGCCCAGGTAGGTCTTGACCCAGCCGGAATTCAGCGAGTAGGACCACTTCTGGATTCCCGCATCCACCTGCTGCTGGTAT
>CAIXHD010000389.1 GCA_903919065.1 uncultured Bacteroidota bacterium | reverse complement strand
CTCAACTTATCAAAGTCCGGCCTATTCCAATATTTTTGCTACAGGGATAGCTTTTGCACCTCCTCATCAGATTTCAAAACCCATGAAAAGTCCCAATGGAACCCTGATCACCCCGGCTCCGCCCAGAACCGGAATGCCCTCAGGTGTCATTGGCAAAATTGTAGCGTTAAATATCGTTGATCAAATCAAATCGGGCCGAACCGATTTTAAGCACAAGGCTTCCATGGGTCAAATGGGCGCAGCTTGTGTGGTATCGGCGGGATTTGGAATGCTGAAAGGGAATGCTGCTACTATGACGGTTTATCCGATTGTCCCCAATTGGCAGAAATATCCACAATGGGGTCGTGACCTGAGCTATACGGTTGGTGAAGTCGGATTAGCAGGTCACTGGATCAAGCTGTTTTTGCATTATATGTTTATCCACAAAGCAAAAGGCTATCCTTTCTGGTGGCTTATACCTGAATGATCTGATCGAAAGGTACTTACCAAAATAATAAAACAATGGCTAAAAATATTGTCCGCGGATATTATGATGAATCGTACCCGCCGCTTCCTACAAAATCAACCCATTTCTGGCGTGGAAATCTGCTATGGCAATTATGGCGCTTCATAGCGCTTAACATTAAGATGATGCGCATCATCGTTGGTGGCCACTCCTGAATAATCTGTACGATTTGCCGGATATGGGCATTGGGATTTTTTAGACGTTTTCCCCAAGAGAGCGGGAGACTCTAAACAAAATTCCCTTTAATATACTCCTGGAATCTTTCTTTATATTGCTCGCTCACAGGTATATAGACTTTGCCATCGAAAACAATCCGGTTCCGTTCAATAACTGAAATCTTTGCGAGGTTAACGATAAACGAGCGGTGAACCCTCATGAACCGATCCGATGGCAGCTGTTCTTCAATACTGCTCAGGCTCAGCTGCGTCATCACCTGTTTACTGTTACCCAATTGAATTTTTATATACTCGTGCTGACTTTCAATGTATTCAATATCATCAAGGTTAATTCGGATAAGCTTGTATTCTGATTTAACAAAGAGATGATTCGCGGTTGTCCTGACACTTTCTTTTTGACCTGTTGCTTTCAGATCAATAAGGGTTTTTACCTTGTTAGCCGCTTTCAAAAAATTGGGGAAGGTGATCGGCTTTAATAAATAATCTATTGCTTCAACCTGAAAACCATCCACCGCATATTCACTGTAGGCTGTTGTGAAAACAATATAGGGTTTGTTTGTCAGTGATTTTACAAACTCCATCCCGCTGATATCAGGCATATTAATGTCGACAAACATAAGTTGAATATCCTTTTCACCCAGCACAATCATGGCCTCTGATGCATTCCGGCATTCAGCGACCAATTCCAGGAAAGGAACTTTCTGTATATACCCGGCTATCTTTTTAACCGCTAAAGGCTCATCGTCGATGGCAATGCATGATATCTTCATAATGCTCATAATGTTCTCAATGGAATTTTAAGGTTAACCTCAAATTCATTTTCGCGATCAAATATATTCAATTGAAAATCATCTTCATACAATAACCTTAAGCTATCTTTTATGTTATCCAGGCCAATTCCGGAATATTCTCCGTGATAATTGGCTTCAACTTTATGTTTGCTGTTTTTGACAACACAGCTCAGCTTAGAATTATCAAATTGGAGTTCAAAATGAATGTACGACTTCAACGGATAATTAACACCATGTTTAAATGCATTTTCAATCAACGAGATAAATAGCATCGGAGGTATTTTGATATCAGGAATCTCCTCCGGAATCACCGTGGTAACTTCAACTTCCTCCGAATGCCTGAGTTGCATCAACGAAATGAAACTGTGAATAAACTCAATTTCTTTTTTGAGCTCAATCGTGCTTTGAGCTGCATCATACAGTAAATAGCGCATCAGCGTGGAAAGCCTTTCAACTGCATCCTGCGCCTTTTCTGAATTCATCTCAATAAGTGTGTGGATATTATTCAATGTATTCATGAAAAAATGCGGACTCACCTGATGCCTCAATAAAGCCAGGTTCGTTTTGAGCTGTTCTTTTTCGGCGTCTTTTCGCAATTTTTGTTCGCTCCGCCATTTGTATTCCAGTTCCAGAGCGGTGCTGCTGCCAATGATGAGAAAGCCTGCAATCAGATTGTTAAGAATTCCACCCATTATTGATTGTAGGTTAAAGGGTGGATTCTGCAGATAATCCGGGTGAGGATTACCCATGTCAGGAGGCGGAGGAGGCCCCGTTAAAGGATGAAGGGTAAAATTCACTAATGCAACCACAGATATCATAACAATTACAATTGCAGCATACTGCGATCGTTTATTGTTGAACAGGAATTTAGGTACGAGTACAAATAAATTCAACAGAAAAACCAAAAAGAGCAAGGATAGATTTGTCCAGTCCCCGATCATTCTGTTCCGGCCATTCGGGCCAAGATCCTGCAAGTAACGCAAATAGGGCGAGATCAATACAAGTATCCAGATTGCAGCATACAGCAGGAGAAACCATTTTCTTGTTTTGAACATATCTAATTTAATTCAGAATTGAATTTTATATACAAAATTCGGAAAAAACCCGAGCTGATAGGTTGTATTTATTGATTTGTTTCGGGAATCATAGCTTTGCGAGAAAACATTTTTATTATTCGTAATGTTTTGCAAGTCTAATGAAAACGAATGTGATATCTTTCTGATCCGGCTGTTAAGCGTATATCCAACTTTAAAATCCAGTCGGAAATAGTTGTCATAAAAGGCCGAAAATGCATCGGTCGATAGTTGTTCATGTCCGAGCATATCAGAGGCGGTCAGATCAATCGGAGTGTAGGCCCGGCCTCCGGCATTGGTGCATTTCAGGTCTGCAGAAATTCGGTTTTGTTTTTCTCGACCGATTTTCCACTCTTTTCCACCCAGGATATTGAATACATATTTTCCATTAAACGCCGTATTTCTTTCTACTCCGTCGCTTCCTGTGTATTTGGAACTGTATATGGATGAGGTAAATAGTCCATAATACCCATTGCTGAAGAATTTTTCAATGGTGAGTTCTACTCCATAGTTCTTCCCGGTGCCACCATTGGTGAGACTGTCTTCCAGATCAATCCTGAAGCCTGCACCGGTATTCAGCATCGAATAGCTGCTTGAAAAGGTATTTACCGGCACGTTGTACAGATACTGATAGTACGCTTCAGCTTTCAGACGCCAGTCTTTAAATGGCTGCAAATCATATCCAAGTACAAAATGATGACTTTTTGTAAAACCTAAATTCTTATTGCTGTAACTGTAAGAACCATCTTCATTCTGAGTCTGCAAGAAGTATACATTTATCGGTTGCATTTGAGAATGAAGTCCGTACCCAACCGTAAAACTGCTTTTATTATTGATATCATATTTCAGTCCCAAACGCGGTTCCACAGAAGTCGAATTATTCAGGAAAAACATCTGTGCATGCACACCGGAATTCAGCGTCAGTTTTTCATTAAAACTATATTTGGCATGTACATAAGCCTGGGCCAGATTGGTATAGCTATTGTAATCCCAGATTTGGGTCCAGTCGGAAATAATTCTGTCTCTTGTTCTGTAATAAAGATTCAATCCAATCAGTTCATCCTGAATGCCTGCTTTTACAAACAACTTTGAATTAATTTTGGAATTGTAACTGGTTGAGAAATTATAACTGGCCCTGGTAACGTTATTTTGTTGTTTTGTAAAAGTGGAATCTGTAAGCCGGTCAAATCCATAATCGATTTGGCCGGATTTTGAATAATTGATTCCAATGGATGAATTTACAAAGGATTTTTTATTCAGTTGTTTAAAATGATTTAACCCGACAATTCCAATGGTGCTGCTTAAATCATGTCCGCTTCCGCCACCATATAAGGAGCTGGAACTTTCACCTGCAATATTGATGCTGCTGGTAGCCCAAACTCCGAATAAGGTAAACTTTCCCAGCGTAGTGTTACCACTGTTCAATTTGAACGATAAATCCTGATAGGAAGGCAACGCTGTCGTCCCGATATCTATACCAACTGCCTGTGCAACGCCAGCCAATGCATACCGATAACCTACCAGATAAGATGAGCCTTTTTCTTTATTTATGGGTCCTTCGGTGGTGGCTTCCAGTCCGGTTATTACGCCTGCCTGCAAAGTTGTTTCACGTTTTTCGCTGTTCCCCGTTCTGAAACCTAAATCGAACACGCCGGCAACCGCATTTCCATATTCTGCCGGAAAAGCCGAAGTGAGGAAATCGGAGCTTTTCAGCAAATTGGTATTTAAAGCACTGACTGCGCCACCGGTAGTGCCAACGGTTGCAAAATGGTT
>CAIXHD010000388.1 GCA_903919065.1 uncultured Bacteroidota bacterium | reverse complement strand
TCAGATTCTGCAATTGCCTGACGAAACCGAAATCAGCGACATACTCAAACTTATCGGAACATCAGGTGATCATGATACCAACCGCGGATGCCTGGCCTGCGGATATAAAACCTGCCGTGATTTTGCCATTGCTGTAGCGCTCGGGCTTGCAAAGGCTGAGATGTGTCATCTGTATGGAACAAAAAACAAGCAGGAATATATCAAATCCCTCCGGTCCTCCAATGAACAGCTGGCCAAGGCACAGAAAGCACTTCAGGAATCTGAGAAATTTGCTCTCGAAGAAAAAAAGCTGGCTCAGGAATATTCAGAAACCCTTACCGCAGTATTGCAGAAGATCCCTTCAGGAGTTGTCATTGTTAATGAAAACCTTAGAATTATTCAGGCAAACAGGGAGTTTATTGAAATCCTTGGCGACGAAATAAAAGCTATAGATGAGGTTATTCCCGGACTCAAGGGTGCCGACCTTCGTACCCTGTTTACACCTCAGATGCTTAACCTGTTCACCTTCGTGTTGCAGAATAACCAGGATATCATGCATAAGGATATCGCAATTGATACCAGACTATTAAACCTATCCGTTTTCCCGATAAAAAAAGGCTCCATCATGGGTGCCGTGCTTCGCGATCTCTCCTTGCCTGAAGTTCAGAAAGAAGAAGTCATCAAAAAGGTTACTGAGGTGATCGATAAAAACCTGGAAATGGTTCAACAGATCGGATTCCTATTGGGTGAGGGCGCTTCGGACACGGAAAGAATGCTCAACTCGATAATAAAATACTACCGGTCGGAAGAAACCAAATGAACCAGCCCCAGTTCCATATCGAAATAAATTGCCAGCAGAAATTCCAGGAAGGAGAACGAATCTGCGGCGATGTATTTCTCAGCCAAAGAGTCTCCGAAGAGGGCCGCACAATCATGGTTCTGTCCGATGGAATGGGCCACGGTGTAAAAGCGAATATGCTGGCCACCCTTACTGCCACCATGGCAATAAACTTTACCAAGGAACATAAGGATGTCGAAAAAATCGCCGAAATCATCATGAACACCCTGCCGATATGTTCTGAAAGGCAGATGTCCTACTCCACTTTTACAGTGGTGGATATTCAGGAAGATGGCGAGACAAGAATACTGGAATACGACAATCCTCACGCACTGATCTTCCGGGGCAAGCAGCAGCTGGAACCAGAGTGGAACTGCATCCTTATGACCACCGAGAAAAATCTTGGAAAAGAAATTCTAACCTGCTCATTTCATGCCCGAAAAGAGGATCGTATAGTAATCTGTTCAGATGGCGTGATACAGTCGGGACTGGGATTTACCGCTTATCCTTTCGGCTGGGGTCGTGATAAGCTTAATGACCATATCAGGGACCTTATTGCCCGTGATCCCGATATTTCAGCTCGCAGATTATCAACCCGGATTGTTAACTCGGCTGTTCAGAACGACAAGTACCACAGTCAGGACGATACCAGTTGTGCAACCATTTACTTCCGTGAACCAAGGAAATTATTGATTTGCTCCGGGCCCCCTTACGAGCAGGAGAAAGACAAGGAACTGGCCTCGAGAGTCAGCAATTTTCCGGGCCGGAAAGTTCTTTGCGGGGCAACCACAGCTGACATTATCGCCAGGGAATGGAATAAAAAGATTGTTGATTCTTTTGAATTTACTGATCCCGACCTGCCACCGGTAGCCTTTTTGGAAGGAGTCGACCTGATCACTGAAGGAATTCTGACTTTAGGGAAGGTATCTGTCCTGCTCGACCAGTACACTGAAAATTCCAAAGTGGGTAAAGGCCCGGCAGATGAGATCATCAAAATGATTCTCCAGTCGGATGAGGTATACTTTATTATTGGTACCCGAATCAATATCGCTCACCAGGATCCGAGCCTTCCGGTAGAACTGGAAATCCGCCGGACTGTAGTCAAGCGGATCGCCAGAACTCTGGAAAAAAAATTCCTTCTCGAGGTTAAGGTTTCTTACATCTGACAAAATTCGTAGAGACAGATAATTATCTGTCTCTACCTAATTCGTCGCTACCTGTATTCCGCCAGTATTTCCTGAACCCCGTCCGGTGATACCCGTCCATAAGTTTTATCCCCAACCATAACTACCGGTGCCAAACCACAGGCACCAACGCAGCGCAGGCAATTCAGCGAGAATAGGCCATCCTTTGTAGTCTCACCAACCTCAACTCCTAATTTACGCTTGAATTCTTCAAGAACTTTTTCGCCTCCCCTTACATAACAGGCGGTCCCCATGCAAATTGAAATCGGATTCTTTCCCTTTGGAATCATGCTGAAAAAGGAGTAAAACGTAACAACACCGTACACCTTAGCAACGGGAACCTTTAGTTCCCGGGCAACAATCTCCTGAACCTCAGCAGGAAGATATCCAAATATGCTTTGTGCTTTGTGCAGAACGTGAATCAACTCAAGCGGATCATTTGAAAATGATTTGCATACCTCAACCAGCTCATTGACCTGGTTTTCGTGTAATTCTATTTTTATGCTGGACATAGTGCTTATTTTGTTTTGGGAATCACCACTTTAACTTTACTGCGATCGAAATAGTGCGTATGAAGCAAATGATGAGATTTTTCACTCAGGGGCTCCCCAAGAAACTCATCATACAACTCTTTGATGTACGGATTTTCGTGTGATTTCCGGATCGGTTTCGCCAAATCCTCCTCGTAAATAGCCCTCTGACGTGCAGTGATTACGCCCGATACTCCATGATGCAGAGGCTGGCCTCCACCACCGATGCAACCGCCCGGACAGGCCATGATTTCGATTGCATGAAAGTTACAGGTTCCGGCCTTGATACTTTCCAGCAATTCGCGTGCATTTCCCAAGCCGTGTGCAATCCCAATATTAATCGGCAACCCATCGAAATCAATAGTGGCATGCCTGATACCTTCCATACCACGCAATTCCTCAAAACTGATTCTTTCAAGAGTTTTACCGGTATATATTTCATAAGCGGTCCTGACAGCTGCCTCGATAACACCGCCGGTGGTCCCGAAAATCACAGCTGCACCCGACGACTCACCCATCGGCTTATCAAAATCAGAATCAGGAAGACTTAGGAAATCAATATTTGATTGCTTGATCAGCGCCGCTAATTCACGGGTCGATAAAGCGTAATCAACATCCGGATTTCCGTCTGTCTTAAACTCTTCACGCTGACATTCATATTTTTTCGCCAGACATGGCATGATCGATGTTACAACGAGATCCTTCCGATCTACACCAATCTTATCTGCAAAGTAAGTTTTGGCAATAGCTCCGAACATCTGCTGTGGTGATCTGGCTGTTGAAGGGATATCCTCCATTTCAGGAAAATACTCTTCAAAGAAGTTCACCCACGCCGGACAGCAGGAGGTCAAAATTGGCAGGGACTCCTTCTTATTTCCGGCAAGATAATTCGTCAGCCGTTTCAGAAGTTCTGTTCCCTCCTCCATGATCGTAAGGTCAGCAGCGAAATCCGTATCAAAAACATAATCAAACCCAAGCTCTTTCAAGGCAGATACCATTTTACCTGTGACAAGTGTACCTGGTTCCATTCCGAATGCTTCACCCAGCGCAGCTCTTACAGCAGGTGCTGTTTGAACAATTACTTTTTTCTTCGGATTAGCCAGAGCCCTGATAATTTGATTGGTGTGATCCACCTCCGTGAGTGCTCCGGTTGGGCAAACGGCAACGCATTGTCCGCAATAGGTACAGGTCGACTTCTCCAAATCCTGTTCGAAAGCCGGGGCTACAACCGACATGAATCCGCGGTTGATTCCCCAGAGAGCACCAACTGTCTGGAATTCATTGCACATCATCTCACACCTGCGGCATAAGATGCATTTGTCCATATCCCGGATAATCGATGGTGAACGGTCTTCTTTATAATGCGACTGTTCCCCTTTATAATGAATTTCACGAATACCCAAATCCTGAGCCGTTTTCTGAAGATCGCAGGTGCCACTTTTTGCGCAGATAAGGCAATCAAAAGGATGGTCAGACAAGATGAGTTCCATGACGGTTTTTCGCGCATTCAGAACACGCATGGTGTTTGTCCGGACCTCCATTCCTTCCTGACACTGAGTAGCACAGGATGGAGCGAGGTTTCTTCGTCCACTCACCTCAACAACACAAATACGGCATCCGCCCGGCTTGTTTTCAATGTTCAGGTCTTCGAGGTGCAAATAACACAGAGTCGGAATTTTAATACCTACCTGCTCGGCTGCTTTCAGCAAACTGGTGCCGGGTTCCACCTGGACCGGCTTATGATCGATAGTCAAATTTATTTTATCCATAACAATGATAATCTGTTCTTAAGAAACATAGACTGCATTAAACTTGCACTTCTCCATGCAAGCGCCGCATTTGATGCAAAGTGCTGCATCAATGAGGTGAACTTCCTTGCGTTCACCGGTAATCGCACTAACCGGGCACACTCTTGCACAGGCAGTACAACCCACGCAATTTTCAGTATCAATCCAGTAAGTCATTAAATCCCGACATTGGCCGGCCGGACATTTATGATGAAGGACATGCGCTTCATATTCCTCCATGAAATTATCCAGCGTGGACAAAACCGGGTTGGGCGAAGTCTGTCCTAAACCGCATAAGGAAGTATCCTTAATAACATCACTAAGGTTCCTCAACCTGTCCAGATCTTCAATGGTTCCCTTACCTTTTGTTATCGTTTCAAGTATTTCATATAACCGCTTGTTTCCGATTCTGCAAGGGGAGCATTTCCCACAGGACTCCTCAACAGTAAAATCCAGATAATATTTTGCCATCGAAACCATGCAATCATCTTCGTCGACGATAATCATCCCCCCTGAGCCCATCATCGATCCACAGGCTATCAGGTTATCATAATCGATCGGTATATCCAGATGTTTCTCTGTGAGGCATCCACCTGAAGGCCCTCCGGTTTGCACCGCCTTAAATTTCTTATTGCCCTTGATTCCTCCTCCGATCTCATAAATAACTTCGCGAAGTGTAGTACCCATGGGAACCTCAACCAATCCAACGTTATTTACTTTTCCTGCGAGAGCGAACACCTTGGTGCCCTTCGATTTTTCTGTTCCGATGGAACTGAACCATGCTGCTCCCTGGAGAATAATTGGTGGTATGTTGGCATAAGTTTCAACATTGTTAACATTGGTTGGCTTACCCATATAACCCTGTTCCGATGGGAACGGCGGCTTAAAGGTAGGCTCACCACGTTCACCCTCCATCGAATGGATAAGGGCTGTTTCTTCACCACAGACGAAAGCTCCTGCTCCATAGCGAAGATCAATGTCGAAATTGAACCCCGTTCCTAAAATATCCTTACCCAATAAGCCATATTCACGTGCCTGCCCGATTGCTATTTTCAGCCGGGCAATGGCCAGTGGATATTCTGCCCGGATATAAATCAGACCTTTATCTGCACCGGTGCAATATCCGTTGATAGCCATGGATTCAAGTACGGTATGCGGATCCCCTTCAAGGATGGAACGATCCATGAATGCACCCGGATCACCTTCGTCTGCATTACAAACAACATATTTTTGATCCGCCTGGCTTTTGGCAGTAATTTCCCATTTCAGCCCCGTAGAAAATCCGCCACCTCCACGACCGCGTAGACCTGATTGCTTGATAATCTGAACAGTCTCTTCGGGAGTCAGCTCTGTCAGAACCTTTCCTAATGCAGCATATCCATCTCTTGCAATCGATTCCTCAATGCGCTCCGGATCAATAAATCCACAGTTTCTTAAAGCTATGCGAAGCTGCTTCTTGTAAAAATTCATTCCTTTGGCATTCTGAATCTTCTCCTTGGTAGTAGGATCCTCATAAAGAAGACGCTGGAGTGTTCTGCCTTTAATTATATGTTCAGCGATAATCTCCGGAGCATCCTCTGGCTTAACCCCAACATAAAAAATATTGTCGGGCAGCACTTTAACAATGGGACCCTGCTCGCAGAAACCAAAACAGCCGGTTAGAACAACCTGAACCTCTTTGTCCAAACCATTCTCCAGCAGTTCATTCCGGAGAGTACTTACCAGCAAATCACTGTTAGATGATTTACAACCGGTTCCACCACATACCAGAATATGCATTTTGTGTTTTATCATATCTGTCCCTCCTGCTGACTTTCATTGATCGACTGATACGTAATCGGGATTATTCCATCAACAAGTTCCCCGTTCTTGATATACTTCTCGATGATTTCATCAGCCTTTCGTTTATCCACGAAACCGAAAACCAGAGGAGCATGTCCGGGAAGCGTAACTTCAATCGTGGGCTCAGCATAACAGTATCCCATACAACCCGTTTGAGTTACGACGGAATCAATTCCACGCTTTTCAAGCTCTTCCATAAAAAATACCATCACATCCTTTGCGCCGGATGCAATACCACAAGTAGCCATAGCCACTTTAACCTGAACGATCGATTCAGGATGATCTCCGGATTCACGTACATGGATTTTGTCCTGCAGTTCTTCCCGAAGTCTTTTCAGATCAGCCAGTGTTTTAACCTTGGTCATGTCTTTATATTTCCTTTAAAATTACTAAAATCCAATTGGAACCAGTTCAATAAACTTGCCCTTACACTCTTTTCAGATAGTGGCACTTCCCCTAATGCTTCACGAATTTGCAGGGAATCCCAATCCCACTCTTCTGATGCACTTATAAAATTAAAAATCAGCCTCTTATCCGGATTTGAAACCATCAGCATCCAGGCACATTCCGGTATATCTCCCATCGGAGGGCAATCCGGATGAGTGGTCAGAAAACTGGCTCTCACTTCCGTTCCATTTCCGGGAGCAGAACTGACAGAAAGGGAACCTCCGCACTGTTCTGCCTTTTGCAAAAGGAGCGGCACACCCAGTCCGATCTTCCTCGTAGTCCTCGTCGAAAAAAACGGGTCCTTTACTCGTGCTGCCTGTTCAATATTCATTCCGGAACCATCATCATTTACCACCAGTGTCAAAAAATTATCATCTCCGATATTTAAGCCTACAGATATTCTTCCGGCATTCGCGCGAATAGAATTCTGAACAATATCCAATATGTGCAGACTCAGGTCTTTCATTTAAGTGTCTGCATTTATTATTCCGGCTATCCCCTTTTTTATTCCGATAAAACTCCGCTCAGATATTTCCAGCAGCGTATACCTGGTACCAATTGCTTCCGGCACATGTGCATCCGAACTGTAAACGACCGGAAAGGTTGATATGCCTGCAACATCGCTAAATTCAGAAGCCAATTTACCACCCGGCACCCACTCAAGTGCATCAGCTTTCAGGTTGTCGGGAATAAAACCGATCTGAGAGAGTAAACTGAAGCAGGGACGGTTAATGTGGGCAGGAATGAATATGCCTCCCCTGGAAGTTACAAATTCTGCCACCTCTTCAAGTGACTGGTCCAGCGCTGATATCAGCAGTCGGTTTTCCTGATATACAATTCTCCCCTTTGAATTAACAACCACCTGATCTCCAAAATAGTCAGTATCGTTTGGAATGAAAGGCAGATGAAAATCCAGATAGGTCTGAAATTCATCAAGTGCAATATTATCATCAAAGAACGCCAGGCAATGTATTTCTTCTCTTGTGGTAACCTCTGCACCAGTCAGGATCATCAGGCTGCTTTCGGGAAAATCACTTTTAATACGTCTACCCTGCCGGGTTGAATTATGATCAGTAATCCCGATTACCTGCAGATCCATCTCTTGCGCCTTTTGAAGTATCGTCAGAGGATCCATCAACAAGCTGCCGCAAGGCGACAGTGTCGTATGTATATGCCAATCAACGCGTACCTGTTCCATCCGAAAACAAGCACTGGTAAACTTTAGCAGCTGTCAGGAAAGTATCCGACTCTGTGCCTAAAAGTGTTATACCTTCCGCACAAGCCTTCTCTATTACCTCAGAAGGCGGCACCTGCCCGTGAACAATAATGATGGCAGCAAGGTCTTTTAAACTGGCTACCGCAATTATGTTGACATGCGACTGAAGGGTAATCCATACCATGTCGGGTTTTGTCTTGCCCATTACATCACTCAGTAGATCTGAAGCATATCCGCCGGTTAATTCCCGATTCATATTTTCTCCGGATTCAAAAACCGTAAGATTTAACTTCTCAATCAGTTCTGCAACTTTCATATTATTAATCTTTTATACGACCAGTCCATACATTTTCTGCATGATCCAGTGCATCGACAGCTGTTATCTGCCCTCTGTTAAGCGACAATAAATCCATAAACGGACATTGGCTGATGCTGCCTTTATCAAGAACAATGTCTTCCGCCAGCGAATGACAGGTTGGTGCACCACAGGCACTGCAATCTATGCCTGGCAGCAATAGCTCAATTTTTCGCAATGATTCCAGCTTAGCCATCGCTATTTCTATATCCTGATCAAGTTTCAGTCCTGAGCGCGGTTCAACCGGTCCCAACGTTACAGACTCCGAAAGAAAACCCTGATAATAATGCAGCGGACTAACCTGACAGCTGCAATTATGAGATTTCATTGCCGACCGCCGTTCCATATTTTCAACGGTAAGAAAGGTATTTCCTGCGGTCAGTATCCCACCCGGACAACCCTCCTGGCATGCCTTCATTTCCAGAAAATCAATTCCCTTTATCTGTCCTCCCTCTAATTTTTCCAGGAAATCACTTACTTCATGTATCCCATCTACAGCCAGTGCACGCACTGATGAACACGAAACCTCTCCCCTTGTCAGGCTCCACTTTATGGCCGCTGCTGAAGGACTCTGAAATTCTGTGGAAACACTGTCACGGTCCTGATAAATGGTTGCCAGAACCTTATTATAAAGAAAGTCCAGATTTATAACGCCAGTCAGTGGCGACTTGCTCTCACCGACCGGGGATTTAAATGCCGCGATTTTTGCAGCACAGGGAGTAACATAGAATATTCCGGTCTGTTCGGGATCATTTCCCTGATCAGCAAAATACTTTTTGCAAAAAAGTGCAGATACATCAACCGGAGGTTTAACTCTTATGATATGGTCGGTAAGTGAAGGGTACCTGACCTGGATAAGCCGTATAACTGCCGGGCAATAGGAGGAGATTAACGGTCTGATATCAGGATTTCCGGAGATGTAGGACCGGATACCGTCAGCAACAACACCAACTCCATGCTCGACTTCGAAAACGTATGTAAATCCAATTTTCAGCAAAGCACTGTAAATGGCTTCGATTTTTATATCCTGTGAAAATCTTCCAATAAATACCGCTGGAATCAATGCAACCCTGACGGAATATTTAAATATGGCAGACAAATCATCTTGTTCCACTTTAATAGCCTTTACCGGACAAACCCGGAAACAATTTCCACAGTCAACGCACTTATCCGCTTCGATTACCGCACACCCGGATTTTACCCGGATAGCCTCAGTGGGGCAGACTCTCACACAATGGACGCAACCATTACATTGAGTTGTGTCAACATAGAGTGCATGATGAAAATAGTTCGATGCTGTCATCGTTTGATCTGGTTAACAATTTTCATAATCGTACCACTTCCGGGTTTCGAGGTAATATCCATAAAATCAGAATTTTCCTTGATATTTGGAAGACCCATTCCCGCACCAAACCCCATCTCTCTGACAGCCGGCGAAGCTGTTGAATAGCCTTTTTGCATAGCGAGCTCTAAATCTGGTATACCCGGACCGGAGTCTGTGATGGTGATGTGTATCTGGTCGGGCCGGATATTGACATGAATATCACCGGACCAGGCATGAGCTACAACATTAACTTCTGCTTCATACATGGATACCACTGTACGCCTGATTAAACCGGAATCCAGGTTTAGACTTTTCAGTATCTTTTTCAGATGGCTGGAAGCCTCTCCTGCATGAGTAAAATCGCCGCCCTCTATATTATAATCAAGATCCATCAATAAACAGGGTCCAATCCTGCACTGTATAATTGGCCGGCCACCTTGAACATCGACGACTTGCATTGCGCAAGTACCATGTCATTTTCAGTTGCCAGTTGTAACATTTCTGCTGAAATAGTTTTGTCGCGCACAAACAAAATATGAGAGATATCAGCCATTTCGGCTGTTCGTATTGCCTGAACATTAGCGAGTCCGGTTATCAAAAGGATATCCTGGCATCCCAGCGTGAGCACGTCACTCATCAGATCAGAGCAGAAAGCACGGTCGACATTATCGTTCATCCGGTGCGCTCCGCAATGAATCACGCCGCCAGTGCTCTTAAGTATTTCGTCAATCGTCATATTTAATGATCTGATTTCCTGAACTATCTACAGAAAACAACTTCTTTGTTATTTTTATAACAATGTTATTATTTTCACACGCAAATATAGAAGAACTTATTTGCCGAACAAATGATTTATGAGTGCTTTTTAATAAAAAAGGAGACTATTTCAGAAATAGCCTCCCTTTCAAAATTATCAATCAATTAGCCTTAGTACTTTTTCCTGGCCAGATAGTGCGTATGAAGCAAACTATGAGACTTATGACTGTTTGGAGCTCCAAGGAATTCCTCATAAATCATTTTGATTTCTGGATTCTCATGCGATTTGCGCAAAGGCAATCCTTCATCTTCCCCATAAATTGCAGCAGCTCTCTTCGACCGGATTTCTTCGTTCGTAGGAATAGGCTGCCCTCCCCCTCCGAGACATCCACCAGGACAAGCCATCACCTCTATAAAATGGTAATGTGCCGTGCCATCTTTCACCGCTTGCATAAGTTTCCGGGCGTTAGCCAGGCTATGTGCAACCGCGCAGGAAACTTCGATTCCATCGAGGAACTTCCATTCCGGCAGACATCCTTCAATCTTCACTTTAGCTTCTTTAACGCCATCCATACCTCTGACAGGCATAATATTCAGGTTGGCAAATGGAACTTCTCTGCCTGTAACAACTTCATAAACAGTTCTTAAAGCAGCTTCCATAACCCCACCTGTGGCACCGAAAATAACGGCTGCACCAGTTGATTCTCCCATGATGCTGTCATAAGGACTATCCTCAAGGTTCTGGAAATTGATACCAGCCTGCTTGATCATCATCCCCAATTCCCTGGTTGTCAATACATAATCAACGTCCTTGTACCCACTCGACCGCATTTCCGGCCGGTTGGCTTCATACTTTTTAGCTGTGCAGGGCATGATCGATACAACCGTTATATCCTGCGCCTTCAATCCCTTTTTCTGGGCATAGTATGTCTTTGCCAGGGCACCAAACATCTGTTGTGGTGATTTGCATGTAGATACATTCGGTAAAAACTCAGGGAAAGTATGCTCAATGAATTTTACCCATCCTGGTGAACATGAGGTTGTCATAGGCAATGCTACAGTCGGGTCCTTGTCAACCACAGCCCTCTTAAGGCGGGTTAGCAACTCGGTACCCTCTTCAAGGATCGTAAGGTCAGCAGTGAAATCCGTATCTAAAACGGAGTCAAACCCCAGTCTCTTCAGGGCTGTAACCATTTTTCCGGTAAGTCTTTCACCCGGATTATAACCAAGCTCCTCACCAATAGCAACTCTGACAGCTGGTGCAGTCTGAACAACAACATGCTTGTTGGGATTATTGATGACATCCCAGACTTCCTCAACGTACGTTTTTTCGATGAGGGCTCCAACCGGGCAGCGGTTTACGCATTGTCCGCAGTTAGTGCAAACCACTTCAACCAATGGATGGTCAAGAAAAGTTGAAATCTTCTGATGATCACCTTTATAAGCAACAGCCAACGCCGATACTCCCTGCAGTTCATCACAGGTTCTTACGCAACGCTGGCAGCGGATACACTTGCTGTCATCCTTAATTATGGATGGGGATAAATCGTCGATATGCTTGCGCTTGCCATTGACGAGGTCAATGAAAACGTGATCCCCCACCCTGTATTCATGTGCAAGGCTCTGCAATTCGCAGTTGCCGTTTTTATAGCATTTTGTGCAGTCGGAGCTATGTTCCGAAAGAAGTAATTCAATAATGGTTTTACGTGCTGTGCGAACTACCGCACTGTTGGTATGGATTTGCATTCCTTCACCTACTGGTGTTGCGCAGGCGGCAAGAAGCGCCCGCCCGCCAACCTGCTCTACAACGCAAACCCTGCAGTTACCTGCAACACAAAGGTCTTCGTGATAACAAAGTGTCGGGATCCTGAAATCCAGCTTGCTCGCAGCAGCGAGAATGGTCGTTCCCTCCGGTACTGATACCGGTATATCGTTAATTGTAAGGTTTACCAAATATTTGCTCATGGTTGTTCCGATTTTGGCTTAGTAAATAATTTCCTCTTTGAAATTCGACACAATAGAGATGAATGGATTTGCAACCGATTGGCCAAGTCCGCATTTAGCGGCGACTTTCATGGTTTTGGCCAGCTTTTTCAGGTCATCCAGATAGGCGGGATTCTTTTCTCCACGCTTCACTGCTTCAATTCCCTTTAATAGCTGCTGGCATCCAACTCTGCATGGGGTACACTGTCCGCATGATTCCTCGGTAAAGAACTCCAGGTAATCATGTAAAACATTGTACATGGAACGACTGCTGTTGAAAAGCATCATCGAACCTCCTGTTGGAATACCTTCATAGCCAATGATCGTTTCCTTGAACATTTTTCTCGGAACGCATCCACCGGAGGCCCCTCCAACCTGGACTGCCTTTGTGTCGCCATCACCAAATTCATCAACAAACTGCTGAACGCTCATCCCCAATTCCAATTCTGATATACCGGCTTTTGGGGTATCGCCTGAAATAGAGAACACTTTAGATCCCCTGGAATCTTTTGTCCCCATCTCTTTAAACTTCTCAGCTCCAATTCTTGCTATCATGAATGCATAAACTAATGTCTCTACATTATTGATAGCAGTTGGTTTTCCAAGATATCCGGCCACTGTCGGGTACGGAGGCTTATTTCTCGGTTCTCCACGCTTGCCTTCCATGGATTCAAACAGTGCACTCTCTTCACCACAGATATAAGCCCCACTGCCTGAACGCATCTGAATCGCAAAATCCAAACCAATCTTTTTCATTCCTGCATTAAATACATCAAGCTTCTGGTTCAATACCGGCAAGAGGAAGTTATACTCACCCCTCAGATAAATGAAACCTTCACGAGCACCAATGGTATATCCGCATATTGCCAGCCCGGCAAATACTTTTTCCGGCACCCTGTCCAGGATTTCACGATCCTTGAATGTTCCGGGTTCTCCTTCATCCGCATTGCAGATCACATATTTATCATAGCTATCTTCATTCCTGGTGAATTTCCACTTTAATCCTGTTGGAAATCCAGCTCCGCCACGGCCTTTTAACCCGGAATCTATCATGTCAAGAATGATTTCATCCGGTGATTTTTTCATTGCATTCTCAACAACTTTTATCGGATCAATCCCTTCCATCAGGAATATAATATCAACCCGCTTAGGTCTTGTATTTTCCATTTTTTATTTTGCTTTTAGTTCCTGATAAGTAACTAGTCTTCCTCTTGATATTTCTGTAAAATCTCAATCGCTTTCTCAGCGTTGAGCTCAGGATATACCTGGTCATTAATAAGCATGACAGGTCCTTTATGGCACCATCCCAGGCAATTGGCACTTAAAAGCGTGAATTTCTTATCCACAGAGGTTTCCCCGGTTTTTACCTTCAACGTGTCTTCAATGGCGTGGATAATCGCATCCTTGCCAGCCATGTGGCAAGAAATGGTTTTACATACCCTGATAACATTTTTACCGCGTGGAACGGTATCCAGGAATGTATAAAAACTGGCGGTTCCAAAAACCTCAGCAGCAGAAAGATCCAATGCTTTTGCAACTGCAATAAGGTCCTGGTCATCCAGGTAATTTTTGGTTTTCACCACGGCCTGCAGGATCGGCATCAAAGCTTTTCGCTCTTTGCCGTAAATCCCCGTAACATCTTTAATAATCTGTTGAACATCAGCCATTTTTGCTCTCCTTTAAATTCAATTTTTGAGTTTTTGCTAATAAGAATCAAGCACTTATTATGTCTGTTAAAAATATAACAATACACAAAAAGCAAACATGACGTTTATTAGTAAAGGAGATGACAAAAATCAGATAACAGATTCTTGTCGGCTTCTGCCAGCCTACCTTACGAGCTGCATTTCTTTAATCAGATGTTTGGCTCCGGCAAATTTGTCAATGATGAACAACGCAAACCGGATGTCGAGGCTGATATTCCTGCACAGGTCAGGATCATACATGATATCACTCATAGTTCCCTCCCAGTTACGATCAAAATTAATACCAATAAGCTGACCTTCAGCATTTATCACCGGACTCCCGGAATTCCCCCCCGAGGTATGGTTCGAAGCGATAAAGCAGACAGGTACCGTATTATTTGAGGCATACTGACCGTAATCCTTTGCAGCATATAGCTGTTTGAGTTTCTCGGGAACCCTGTAGTCGTATATCTGAGGATTATCCTTCTGAATAATGCCGTCCAACGTGGAAAAATAACGATACTGTATACCATCAACAGGAGCAAACCCATCAACCTTGCCATACGAGATTCTTAAAGTTGAATTCGCATCAGGATAGAAAAGCTTTTCGGGCTGCATTTCCATCTGTGCCTTCATATATAACCTCTGGAGCTCAGGAACCTGGCCCTGGCCTCTCGACAACCCCGGATTTATAAGTTCAGACTGAAGTTTTCTAATACTTTTGAACATCAGCAACGCCGGATCATTGGCAAGCTTTTTAGCAGATTTCGAATTGAAATCACCCAACAAACTCATCAATTCAACCTGATTGTCAAAAACAGAATTCTCAAATACCGATGAGGCATACTTTCCAAAATCTCCCTTGAAATCAACAGCAATTTTCTTTAAAAGTTCGGGCTGGAAATCTGGAGTAATTCCTTTGGTATACGCTTCCATCATTACGGAAAGCAATTTTTGATCTGTTAGTGCATCATAATCCTTAAAATAGGCTGCAATGCTGGCTTTATTATTATCAGCTGCCTTTTGAACCTCAGGCGTAATTCCCTTTAAAGCCAGGTCAACCAGGGAAGCAAACCTCCCGGCAAAACCGATTATCTCGGGTGCTTCACCTGCTTCGCGTGCATAAGTGATCGCCAGTTCAAACGGAGCCTGCTTTGTGATGATATCCTTGTACTGATCTAAAACAGTACCATATTGTGCAATCCGGCCAGGATCAGCATTAACCCACTCTTGAAAACGCTTCTCAAATTCAATTTTTCGCTGAATCGCACTAACCTTTTTCAAACCGAGCAGTACCCCTTGATTCTTCTTCCAGCTATTAGCAATTCCGGATTTCTTAGCCGAATACTGTATCCTGATTTCCGGACTGGTCTCCATGGCAGCCATGATCACGTCAAGACGCTTGGTTCTTAAATCAACTGAGGCTGGAATTGAATAATTAACCTGACTCTCAATCACAAATGAGGGAATATATTCAGTAGTACGTCCGGGATAGCCGAAAACCATGGTAAAATCGCCGGATTCAACCCCTTTCAGACTGATAGGAAGGAATTTCTTGGGTTTGTAGGGAACATTACTCGGAGAATAGGCAGCCGGACGATTGTCAGCACCTGCATAGATCCTGAATAATGAAAAATCCCCCGTATGCCTCGGCCACATCCAGTTATCCGTTTCGCCGCCAAATTTTCCGATAGCACTTGGCGGAGCTCCAACCAGACGAACATCGGTATAGGATTCATAAACAAATAGGAAAAATTGGTTGCCATTGAAGAATGGGGTAACCTTGGCAGTATAACTCGTTCCTTTTATAGCTTCTGACTGAATTTTTGCACTATTTAACTGGATTGTTTTTTCGCGCTCGGCTGATGCCATTGTTGCGGTAACACCTGCAAGCGAGGCGTCGGTCACATCTTCAATCCTGACTAAAAAGGTCACACTCAATCCGGGATTTGGCAATTCTTCTCCCTTCGACATGGCCCAAAAGCCATCGGTCAGGTAATCATGTTCTACTGTACTGTGTTTCTGAATATTACCGTATCCACAGTGATGATTTGTAATCAGCAGACCCTCACCTGAAATAAGCTCGCCTGTGCAACCACCGCCAAAAATCACAATGGCATCTTTAAGGCAAACCTGATTGACCGAATAAACATCTTCTGCCGTAAGTTTAAAACCGGCACGCTTCATATCCTCAATTTTATACTTCTTAAGCAGCAGCGGTATCCACATACCTTCTTCGGCGCGAAGAACTGAGCCGGCGAGAAGCAGAAAAATCAATACAAACGATAACTTTTTCATGGTGATTCTATTGGTTTCTGATTGTTTTGTACCCCGTAAAACTCTGAAGCTCTTTATAAAGACGCTGGATGGGTAAGCCCATTACATTAAAATAGGAACCCTCAATCCGGTGTATACCCATATAGCCTATCCATTCCTGTATTCCATAAGATCCAGCTTTGTCGTATGGACTGAATTCATCAATATATTCTTCAATTTCAGATTGCTCAAGATGGTCAAACCAAACAATTGTACTTGAAATAAAAACGGATTCTTTATCTTTTGATGACAGGCATACTCCGGTGATCACCTCATGTGGCTTACCCGAAAGATCATTCAGCATAATAATGGCCCCATCCCGATCTGCAGGCTTGCCAAGAATCTGCTGTCCCAGAACAACAAGAGTATCTGCTGTGATGAGAATATCAGTCTCTTTCAGCTCATTTCGGTAATTTTCCGCTTTCAACCTGGCCAGAAATACTGCCACTTCTGATGGACTCAGTTCAGATGGATAATTTTCAGGAACTTCTTCCTTTAGCCAGACCTCAAAGGGAATTCCGGCCTGTGTTAGTAATGACTGCCTTCTGGGCGACCTGGAGGCCAGAAAAATGCGATAATTCTGCAGATGGTCGCCGAATCTTCTCATCGGTTTAAAAAATTCTTGATTAGCCAATTTACCAGAGGAGCATATAAAAGCCCCAGTAGCATGATCACTTTTGCCCACTTACTTATGAATTGGAAATCGCTGGCATTTTCTGATTTTATTGTTCTTATTATCAGATAGATAAACGGCAAAAGCAGAGCGACACAAAAATATGTCAGACTGATCCAGTCCCGGAGATAGGACAGAAAAAAGAAGCCCAAAACCATGGCAGAAAAAACAGTCAGGCCAATAATAACCCTCTTTGTTACTTTAATTCCGAAATAAATAGGCAAAGTACGACTGCCCATCTCTTTATCACCTTCCATATCCTGGGCATCCTTGATAATTTCCCGGATCATATTTACCATAAAGGCAAAGAAGGCAAAAACGCATACCCACATCAAAATGGCGAATAACCCATGCGGATAGAAGGCCTGATTTTCCTGGAAATTTCTGGCAAGCAAAGGATATTCAAATAGAACAACCAAAAGCGGTACTGTGGCAGTCAGCAAGGAAACGGCCAGATTTCCGGCAAGCAGAATATGCTTGAGCCTGACGGAATAAAACCATAACAATAAAGGTGCCCCGGTAAAAATGAGGATCATCCAGGGAACATGGTATAATATTGCGAATACTCCACCGATGGTAACACCGAGAAAATTCAATATCAGGTGTAAAAGAAGAGTTGCTCTTCTGCTGATATGGAATCCCACAATAAGTTTCTTCGGCTTATTTATCTGATCAGCCCTTACATCATGATAATCATTGATGACATATCCGGCAGCGGTGATCAATACCGTTGATAAAACCAGTCCCAGAAAAGCCAGCTCTGATACCTGCAGATCGATTCCAAATACTCCAAGCAGAGGCTTGATTATCGACCATCGCATCAGGTACATGGTTATAGCAACCATTAAAAGATTCGAAAACCTGAAAATCCCGAATGCACCTTTTACACTCATAACCCGATATTTCTAATAATTCCAGAAACCCTGGGTCCTCAAAACCTGCTCAATTACATCCCTGACACAACCGTGGCCTCCCGGATGATTTGATATATATCTCGAAACTGTTTGTACTTCATTCGCGGCATCATTTGGACAAGTTGGCATACCTACGAGCTTCATTGCTCCAAGATCAGGGATATCGTCACCCATATAAAGAATCTCCCGCAGGTGTATCCCGTACTTTAAGGCAAAAACCTTAAGATCAGCGACTTTATCCATTGAGCCTAAAAAAACATCTTCGGTACCAAGATCCTTGAACCGACCTCTCAATGATTCAGACCTGGCACCGGTAATTATGCCAACCTTAAATCCCATATCAATAGCCGTTTTCAAGGCAAATCCGTCACGGGTGTTAACAGACCGCATCATATCTCCCGAAGCATGAAGGATAACCTGATTTGCTGAAATAACACCGTCCACATCAAAAACAAATGCTTTGATATGCCTTAGGTCCTCTTTAAAAAAACTCATAAATTATCTTCTTTGGGAACTTGTGACACACTTTGAATGGAATCGCTGATGCGTTTGTAAAGCACCTGCAATTCCTGCGAGTAAGATAATAAATCGACATGCTTTTTCAGCGTTGCCTTGTCATGTCTTATAGCAGGTCCGGTCTGAGATTTCTGTGGTCCCAATTCAATTGCCTTTGCAAAAGTCTCACGAATTAATGGTTCCAGCCATTCAACAGGCAGAGAATGCTCATTCATGATGCCATAAGCATTGTCCATCATGTGATTAGTGAAATTATTAGCCCACACAGCAGCCAGATGCATCCACCTTCGCTCCTCATGGCCCACTAAATGAGTCTCACTGGTAAAACCCGATGCAAGATTAACGAGTATTTCAGTAACGCCAGGTTCGCATCCTTCAATAAAAACAGGAACCTTCGATAAGTCCAGTCTTCTGCCAATGGAAAATGACTGAAGCGGATACATTCCTCCATACTTGTATTTCTGACAGGCGAACCTGAGAGCTGAGAATGTACCGCTCGTATGTACGACAATACCACGGTAATCACTGATATCATTGATTAAGTCAACCAGCGCATGGTCTGGTACAGTCAGGAACAGAATCTGAATATCCTTGTCAAGACGGGTAATCCTGTCTGTATGCTCACACCCTACCCGATCTCCGAGTTTTTGGGCCGACAATGCCGATTTACTGATCACCTGAACTATCCGGTTCCCCGAATTCTTCAGCGCTGGTGCCAAATGCCAGGCTACCTTGCCAGCTCCGATAAAACCAATCCGATAAGACATGGTATTACAATTTCATCAAATCTATCTTATATAATCCAAGATCGTTAGGTTCAAACTGATGAATATAGAGCATTCTTTCACGATTCCATGACTGAGCCCTTTTGATGAAAATTCTAGCCGAGTCACGGTATACCTGATCTCTCTCGCTGTCAAGGAGAAGCAAATAGCCCATAATAATATTACCAGCCATTTCAACCAATCTCCTGGCATGAAAATCGAGATATTCACCGTCGTCAGATCTCTGAGCTTTCTGGATAGCATTTTCATACTCAGCCGTCATCTCGGTCAGACGCTTCTTCAGCAACTCATTTTCAGGACTAACTTTAGTGTTTTCATATTCCCTTATCTTAGACAGATAAACACCGGTGGTTACTCCCCGAATTGCGGCAACAACCTGCAACTGACTGGTACCCTCATATATAGTGGTAATGCGGGCATCACGATATAACCTTTCTACCGGGAAATCCTTCATAAATCCAGTTCCACCATGAATCTGAATAGCATCATAGGCAATCTGATTACAATATTCACTGGCTATCAGCTTTACCAAAGGAGTATATACATCAGCAAGCTTCTGATAATATTTCATCTCATCCTTCTCTTCCTTCTCCAGCTTTCTCTCCTCACTGTGATGAGCATATGATTTGTACATATCAACAAATCTGGAGGTTTCATAAAGCAAGGCACGGCTGGCCTGGAGCTTTACTTTCATTACCGTCAACAATTCATAAACAGCGGGAAACTGTATGATCGGCTTGCCAAACTGCTCTCTTTCAGTAGCATATTTGAGTGCTTCGCGATAAGCAGCCTCAGATATGCCTACTGATTGAGCACCGATACCCAAACGGGCTGAGTTCATCAGTGCCATCACATATTTTATCAGGCCTAATCTACGGTCACCCACTAACTTGGCAGGAGCATCCTTGAAAACAAGTTCGCATGTTGGCGATCCTTTGATCCCCATTTTATTCTCAATGCGGCGAACAATTAATCCTCCGTCTTTACGGTCAAAAACAAAAAGCGATAAACCTCGTCCATCCGAAGTACCATCCTCTGAGCGGGCTAATACCAGTGAAATATCCGCATCTCCGTTTGTGATGAACCTTTTTACTCCATTCAATATCCAAATGCCGCGATCCTGGTCATAATGGGCTTTCAACTGAACAGACTGCAGATCCGAACCGGCATCCGGCTCAGTCAGGTCCATGGCAGCAGTAGCACCAAACTGAAATCTTGGAAGAAATTCATCCTTAACTTCTTCTGAAGCAAAATCATTGATCGTTTCTGCACAATCCTGCAAACCCCATATATTGGCAAATCCGGCATCAGCACGTGAAACCATCTCTGCTGCAACAACATAAGGTGTTATCGGAAAATTCAGACCGCCATATTTCCTGGGAAGCGACATGCCAATCAGGCCAGCCTGATTAAGCATCTCCATGTTTTCACGGGTTCCGCGTGCATAGTGAACAGCATTATCAATCAATTGGGGTCCGTCATGGTCAACAGACTCAGCATTGGGAGCAATGGTTGTATCACATATCTCGCCTATAATTTCCAAAACCTTATTATAGGTATCTGCTGCATCCTCATAATCCAGAGGGGCAAAATCGTATTTATCCTTGTCAGCAAATCCATTTTCTTTTAAAGCAACAATCTTCTTCATCAATGGATGAGAAAGTTGAAATTGCAAATCTGTGGTATCTGTGTAGAAATTTGACATGGTTCTGATTTTAATTACTTGGAATTTTTTTTGTAATACCTGATCATTTTCGGTATCACATCGGAAACCTCTCCAACAATGGCATAATCGGCAATATTATGAATTGGGGCATGTGGGTCGTTGTTGATGGAAATAATCATTGCTGATTCTTCCATTCCGGCCCTGTGCTGAATCTGTCCTGATATTCCACAAGCAATGTAGAGCTTGGGCCTTACAGTAATTCCCGTTTGCCCGACTTGCCTTTCATGGTCGACGAAACCTGCATCAACGGCAGCACGGGAAGCCCCGACTTCGCCACCCAGCAGATTAGCCAGTTCAAAAAGCAGGTCGAAATTTTCTTTTGATCCAACGCCATATCCGCCTGCTACAACAATGGGAGCTGCCTTTATATTCACTTTTCTCTGCTCCATATGCCTTTCAATCACCTCAACGGCAAAATCAGTACTGTTAAGATATTCATTGAGGGCTACCGTTTTGACCTTGCCCTTATGCGACACGGAAAGAATCTCTTTCTTCATCACTCCTTCCCTGACTGTGGCAAGCTGAGGCTTGGTTTCCGGATTGATAATTGTTGCAATAATGTTACCACCGAATGCCGGACGAATCTGATATAAAAGATTTTTATATTCAGTCTCCGTCCTTTTCTCATAATGATCACCAATCTCAAGCTGGGTGCAATCCGCCGTTAATCCGCATTTCATAGCAGAAGCTACACGCGGAGCAAGATCACGTCCCACCGAGGATGCACCGAATAAGCCAATTTGTGGTTCTTCTTTGCGAAAAATTCCAATAACAATAGCGGCATGTGGCAGTGTAAGGTAATTAGTCAACCTTTTATCATCTGCAACATGTACGACATCAACGCCATAAGGAAAAACCTGATCAGGAATTTTTTCCAGTCCTGATCCTATAGCAATGGCTTCCAGTTTACAATTCAATTGATTGGCGAGTGACCGGCCTTTGGTCAGTAACTCCAGAGATACTTCAGCCACCAGGCCTTCTTCGATTTCGCAGTATATAAATATATTATTCACAATATTCCGGTTTAGAATTTAATAATGGATTCGGTTAGCCAATGGTACTGTTAGCAATCAATTCCTTTACCAGCCATTCAACATCTCCGTTATCCCCAGAAAGGACTTTTGATTCCTTGGCTTTAAATACAACATTGTCAATCTTTTTGACTTTTGTCGGCGAACCCGCAAGTCCCAGCCAGGTATCATCGGCCTTCACATCATCGACACTCCATTCCTCAATTCTAAGGTAAGGCCTGTCATTTTGAAGTCCGATATAATCCTCGCTTGAGTTCTGCATCTCTGTAACCGTTTGTGCATGCTTGAATTTCATCAGGCGCTTTGCATTCCGCGGACGGCAGGCCGGCGCTGAATTGTGCACAGTAATCAGAAGTGGCAGTGTTGACTTCACAATCTCAACACCCCTCTCCAGTCTTCTCTTTATTACGATCTCTGTCTCTGTAATATTCTGAATTTCCTCGACATAGGTTACCTGCGGCAAATTAAGCTTTTCAGCAACCTGAGGGCCAACCTGTGCCGTATCTCCGTCAATGGCTTGTCGGCCGGCTATAACCAGCGCATAAGGCTCCATTTTTCGAATTGCCATGGAAAGAGCATATGAAGTTGCCAATGTATCCGATCCGGCAAATTTCCGGTCCGTGAGAAGATACCCTCTGTCAGCACCCCTGTATATGGCTTCCCGAATAATTTCTGCTGCTCGACCCGGCCCCATGGTAAGGATAACAACCTCACTATTAGGATGTTTATCTTTGATCCGTAAAGCCTGCTCAAGGGCATTAAGGTCTTCAGGATTGAAAATTGCCGCCAAAGCGCCTCTGTTTACTGTTCCATCAGCCTTCATGGCATCTTTCCCAACATTACGGGTATCAGGAACTTGTTTAGCTAATACAATGATTTTCAAACTTTTCATTATTAATTGATTGTTTGTCGCCGACAAATATAAAAAAAAAGCCCTGCTAAAAAAGCAGGGCTGATAATCTTATGCCTCAGCGGTCGGACCACCAAATGACATTGGTATCACCGGACCTCCCGTTCGTTCAACATTTTTGATAACACCATGGACGGCCTCAAACTTTTGAATATTATCCTGCAATGCATATAATAACCTCTTTGCATGCTCCGGAGTTAGTATTA
>CAIXHD010000387.1 GCA_903919065.1 uncultured Bacteroidota bacterium | reverse complement strand
CGAACTGGTGAAAGCCGGTGCTACCGTTACTGGCCCCCGACCAACCACAGTGCCCGGTTTGAATAATTGGGAACCCGAAAATGTAGCCCTCAATGAACTTGCAGGTGAGTTATGGGGAGCAGCAGATGGCAAAACGATCTTCGAAAACACATACGGGAAAGGGAAAATATTGTGTGGTTTATCGGCTGATGAGGTGCTGGCAAAGAATAGCATCGGACCCGATTTTAGTTTTTCAGGGGATCTGGGAATTGATTACATCCATCGCACATCTGATATCGGTGAAATCTATTTTTTGAGAAATGATCGCGAAGAACCGGTAAAAGGGGTGTGTAGTTTTCGAATATCGGGGAAATTTCCTGAACTCTGGGATGCTTCCACCGGTTCTGAAATGCGTGTCGCAGATTTTACAAATGAAGCAACAGGGACAAGCTTCGAAATTGAACTTCCTGCTCACGGATCGATCTTCGTGGTTTTCAATAATGAAAATCGCAAAAGCCTGTCGGTATATACTCCTAATGAAAAGAATACTGTCCGATCTGAAATTGCCGGACCATGGAAGGTGAATTTCCCTCCAAATTGGGGTGCTCCGCCAACGGCTGTTTTTGATCGGTTAACTTCCTGGACGGAATCCGAAAATCAGGGAATCAAATACTTTTCCGGTACCGCCACCTATCAGAATTCATTCAAGGTGGAGAAGGGATCGGCTAAAAACGGAATGATCATTGATCTCGGGGAAGTACGCGATGTTGCTGAAGTTTTTATCAATGGAAAATCGGCCGGGATATTGTGGAAAAAGCCATATCAGGCGGATATCAGCAAATTAATTAAATCCGGCGAGAATGATCTGAAGATAGAAATTGTGAACTTATGGATTAACCGTTTGACAGGAGACATGCTGGCCGACCCGAAAGACCGATTCTGCAAAACCAACATGTCCTACATGAAATCAGAAGTCTGGCCGGGCGGTGATGAACCATTCAGATTGCAGACGGCAGGCTTGCTGGGGCCTGTAACTTTAATCAAATAACATGAAAAAGTCTATTTATTTGCTGTTTTCCATCTTCCTGCTTTTTTCATGCGAAAATTCGGTCAATGAAAAAGAAGTTTTTGAATTTCCACTTCTCGAAGTCCCTTATTACAACGTCAAAGTCACCGGCGGATTATGGAAAATGAGAATTGATTCCTGTATAAAAAATACAATATGGGATAACCTTGCCCAACTGGTCAGCTCAGGCAAGATTGATAATTTTTCAATTGCTGCAGGAATAAAAAAGGGTGAATTTAGCAGCAATGAGGCCAGCGACTCCGACGTATATAAAACAATACAGGGGGCATGCTATTCACTCAGGCTGCAACCAGATCCGAAACTCGAACGGTATATTGATAGTTTAATTTCCATCATAGGTAAAGTTCAGGAACCTGATGGTTATCTGTACACAATCAGATATTTTAAACCTCTGGGGGAAAAATGCATTGGCGGCAGATGGGCAAATCTGAGCCACAGTCATGAACTGTATAATTTGGGTCATATGATTGAAGCCGCTGTTGCCCATTACGAAGCAACAGGCAAACGCACCTTTCTCGATATGGCCATAAAAACAGGAGACCTGATCGATCGGACATTTGGCCCCGACAAGCTTAGATTAATACCAGGGCATCAGGAGATTGAACTGGCACTGGCAAAACTTTACAGGGTAACGCGCAAAAAGGAATATCTGGAGGTTTCAAAGTTTTTCCTGTCCGAACGTGGTCATTATAATAATGGCCGGAAACAATATATTTTCCGAAAAAATCTCACCTATTTCCAGGATCACAAACCGGTTCTGGATCAGGAAGAAACCACCGGGCATGCAGTAAGGGCATGTTATATGTATGCAGGAATGGCTGATATCGGCGCAATGACAGGTAATACTGAATACATCGAAGCATCAAACCGCCTATGGGAAAATGCTACCGGTAAAAAGATTTATGTAACAGGGGGAGTTGGAGCCAGCCACACAAAAGGAGAAGCTTTTGATGAAGCTTATGTGTTACCGAATCTCACAGCATACAGTGAAACTTGTGGAGCAGTTGGAAATATCTTATGGAATTTCAGATTAGGTAAGTACTATAAGGATGCAAAGTATTTTGATGTTCTGGAAAGAACATTGTACAATGCTTATCTTCCTTCATCCTCCATCCATGGAACAGGTTATTTATATACTAATCCTTTGGCTGATAGGGGTCAAACAACCCGGTCAGACTGGTTCGATCCGCCATGCTGCCCCACAAACATCTGCAGAACAACTCCCTCTGTACCGGGATATATTTATCTCACTGATGATGACAATCTGTATATCAATCTTTTTATGAAAAGTGAATCGAAAATTGATTTCGGAGGCAGAAAGCTTATCGTTAATCAGGATACTGAATATCCCTGGAACGGGGAGATAAAAATTAGCCTGGGGTTGGATAAACCATCCTCTTTTACTATAAAAATAAGGGTACCCGGCTGGGCCCGCGAAGAACCAATTCCCCTGGGATTATACAGATATCTGGATAAAGGAAATAAGACTGTATCCATTAAAATAAATGGCAAAGATCAGAAAATCATTCTCGATAAAGGTTATGCGGTAATTCAAAAGAAATGGCAGACCAATGATGAAATTTCTCTTGATTTTCCAATGGAAATAAGAAGACTTCTCGCTGATGAAAGGGTAAAGGAAGACAACGGGTGTATAGCTCTTGAGAGAGGCCCTCTTGTGTTTTGCGTTGAGGGGATTGACAATAACGGGAAAACAAGCAACATAATTCTCCCTGATAAGTCACAACTTACCTCCAGATATATAATTGATCTGCTTGGCGGTATTACCGTGATTGAGGGTAAAGCAAAAACAGTTGATGACAAAGGAGTGGCCTCTGTTTCCGGGTTTACCGCTATACCTTATTTCGCATGGCTCAACAGAGGTCCGGGAGAAATGGACATATGGCTCAAAAGAGACAGCGTTATGGTTAATAATTAGAAATATGAGAACTGAATTGTTGAAAAATGTTATTTTAAGCTTTGCGGTAATTACCAGTACCCTTTTCGGCTCTCAGCTCTTTTCACAAACACCCGAGCTAAAGCCTGAAATTTTAAGGTTTGAACCATTTGTCTGGCCATCGGAAGTTCCGGCAGATTGCCCATTCAAACCCTCAGAAACGTTCAATGGAATAAAATTTCTGGGTATTAAAAGCGGGTTTCATTATGGTGACACATGGTATCCCACCTGGGCATCAAATGATACTTTATATTCTCCATGGACCGACGGCAAAACAAAAAGGCTGGATGGATATACCGACTGGTCACAATCATGGGTTGATAAGGTTCATATTACTACAGGTCAGGGAGTTATTGTTGGTGATGATCCGCTTACCCTGAAAGCGTACAGTATTGGTTTAGATAAAAGTTCGCCTGCTGCGCCTTATGATGGCCGGTACCCTTGCGGATCTCTGGTTTACAATGGAGTCTGGTACTACGGTACCTATTGCCTGAGTCCGTATGGCGACACCTCCTTTGGTGGTGTGTCCCTGAACTGGCCCTGGCTGGGGCCTTTCGTCGGGTTCAGGTATTCAACCAATTACGGCCATAGCTGGACTTCTCCTCCTCAAACACCGGACAAACCCCTTTTTGGCGAAAATGGAGTTTATGGAAATCCCCTCAAAATCGGCGCACCAAAGTTTGTCGATTTCGGCAAAAACATGGAACATTCTCCTGATGGCAAAGCATATCTCGTGGCACAT
>CAIXHD010000386.1 GCA_903919065.1 uncultured Bacteroidota bacterium | reverse complement strand
TGCCGGGGCGCCGAACTTCTGGGATGATATTCCGCTTTCACCCAGCACGAAGATGCCATCCGTAGTTCTGGACGATTACTGGAACAGCGAATACCAGAGGGTCAATCGCGAGGTGGCTGCCGCACAAAACACCCGGCTGGTTTTCTTCGGTGATTCAATGACATGGTGCTGGTCGCTCGGAGATTTAACGGGTCAGGCTGTCTGGAATGAGAACTATTCCCAATACAACCCCATCAACATGGGAAACTCGGGAGACATTACTCCAGTCATGCTCTATAGGGTCAATCATGGCAACCTGGATTTTGCAAGCGGGCGGCAGCCCAAAGTTGCGGTTTTGCTGTGCGGCATTAATAATTTCGGGGTATCTCAAAGTGCTGGCGGCAGGGAGCAGTGGCACCTGGGGACAAATTGTCCTCCCGCCGACATCGCCAATGGCAGAAGGGCGATTGCCCAGGTGTTTCGGCGCCGCCTGCCTGAGACGCGGGTAATCATGATGGCGCTCCTGCCGGTGGCCGACGAGGGCAAACGGGCCAAGAGCAGGCAAGTCAACGCTATCAATGCCGCCCTGAGTCGGAATGATAATGAAGTGGTATATGTTGATTTGCAGGACAAGTTCTTGCTGCCCGACGGCTCGATCAACAGGCAGCTGTTTACTGACGGCACCCATCTGACCCCGGAGGGGTACCGGGTCTGGGCCAAAGGCATCGAGCCGCTTGTTCTGAAATTCATGGAGGCGCCGCCACTTAAGCCTTTTAAGATCATGTTGATAGGCGATTCCAGTACCGAGGGTCATGATTCGAATGGTTCTTACAGGCGTTACCTGGACGGTATGTTACGCAGGGACGGACATCTGATTGATTTTGTGGGGAGCCGGAAGAAGCACAGCGATGACAAAATAGAACCGGATAACTATGAATACGATGTTGATCATGAAGGCCACTGGGGTAAAAGCTCGGAATGGATGGCAGAGAATATGCAGAGCTTGCTGGCCAGTAACGTGCCGGATGTTGCGGTGATCCAGCTGGGGACAGAGGATATTATTTCCAGCAAGGTTGCCGCTGAGCCATTGGCCGACGGGATTGTGAAAAACATCGGCAGGGTGGTCGACACGCTTCGTGCAAGAAACGGAAATATGAACATTGTGCTTTCGGCCATCATCCCGGTGGCGGGTAAGCAGGATGTGGTTAATCTGGTAAATCTTAAGATCGCACGCTACGTTCAATGCAATGCCACGCTTCTGCACCCTGTCGTTTTGGCGGATCCGTACAAAGGGTTCGATGTTTCGCGGGATCTGGCCGCTGACGGCGCGCATCCCAATGCCGCCGGAGCAGGAAAGATGGCGAGCGTGTTTGCCGATGTGATCCAGGGATTACTCAGAAACGCTGAACACGAAGACCGGAAGGATCGTAATGACTGAAAAATGCACAATCATGAAACGGATTGCAGATGGTTCCGGATATGGCAGGCGGGGGTTACCGCCCACTGAGTGTCATAGGCGGATACCTCGCTGCTGAAAATCTCCGGTATCTTGCCGATGAGGAAGCGCTGGCCTGACGCACAGTGCATTACACAGGCTAATATTATGGTTCTTAGATCGTAAAAAAGTTAAACATGAAAAAACAAATTATCATTATAGTCCTTTTGTTATCCGCAGGTGCAACTGGCGTGTTTGCCCAGCAGGAAAATCAGTATGATCCCTGGATTTGGGTTTCAGAGCCTCCCAAGGATTGCCCTTTTGAACAGTCGACTGAAATCGCAGGTGTTGCATTCACCATGAATTACCGGCATTACAAGCTGAAAATCAGGGGTACTTGGGGCGATACCTGGTATCCCTCCTGGGCTGCCAACGACACTTTATATTCCTCCTGGACAGATGGCCAGCTTCAAAGGCTGGACGGTTCATTGGATTATTCCCAATCCGGATGGGTTGATTACGATAAAGAAACGGTTTATAAAAGTGTACCAAAACAACCTTTGCAAGCCACAACAGGCCAAGCTGTTATGGCTGGCAACAATCCGCTTGACCTGCACATCTACAGTCTTGGCACCCAAAATGGTGATCCGGCTCCCTATCAGGGACGCTATCCCTCCGGATCATTGGTGCACAATGGTATTTGGTATTATGGCACTTACTGCCTTGCACCGGCAGCTACAACCAAAATCGGAGGATTTGATTACAACTGGCCCTGGTTAGGTCCGCTGGTCGGGTATAGAATTTCGAAGAATTACGGCATTACCTGGGAGGACACTCCGCATACACCAGAAGATCCCCTTTTTGGAGAAACCGGCATGTGGGGCTATCCGGTTAAGATGGGGACTCCGCATTTTGTAGATTTCGGGAAAAACATGGAGCATTCACCCGAAGGAAAAGCTTATCTGGTTGGGATGGGAGCTGAGGTGAATGATCCCATGCCCCGGCCTGCAAACCTGAGCTGGATATCCGGGGATCAGATTTATATATGCCGGGTAACACCTTCTGTTGAAAACATTAATGATAGGTCAAAATATGAATTCTTTGGAGGTCATGACAAAAATGGCAATCCAATCTGGACAAACGATTTTAATCAAATAAAACCTTTACTCGAGTGGAACAACAATATGGGCTGTGTTACCATGACCTATAATGCACCATTAAAAAAATACCTGCTTACCATAACAGACGGCTGGCCAACTGTTGCAAAAATGAATTCTTATATCCTGGAATCGGATAATATCACTGGTCCCTGGAAACTTGTATCCTACCTGAAAGATTTTGGTGAACAGGCCTATTTTTTAAACTTTCCAACAAAGTTTATTTCAAGCGACGGGAAGAAGCTCTGGTTATGTTACTCCGGGAATTTTGCAAGCGGTTGGAATAATATGACGATTAAGACAAACCCGCCGGGAAGCGGATACGGACTGGTCATGCAGGAAATGATTCTGCTGGATAAAGAAAGCTATAAGAAGTACCGGGATAACCCAGCTCCTGTGACACATTAAAATTGATAGTCTGATTGTTACCAGAATGAAAACAATCTATTCAAATGAATAATATTACGATTGGAAAAGGCAATTACTTTATGAAAATCTATCTTTCACTTCTCACCGTCATACTGATGGC
>CAIXHD010000385.1 GCA_903919065.1 uncultured Bacteroidota bacterium | reverse complement strand
TCGGATAACAGCCCAGATTGTTGCTCCATTAGCGGAATCTTGCATCAGGGAGGTTTGCGTAAAATCAAGAAAAAAGAAATTCTGGCGTGTATCAAGAAGCCCGGGCACATCAAAAAATGCGGCAATGATCAATATTAAAGGTAAAAGCAGAGTATAGGCAATATGAAAACGTGATTTCCGGCCTTTTATACCCGTAAGGTCAAAAGCAAAATAAAGCCAGGTCAATGGCATCATGATCATGGTTATATACTCCAGGATTGACAATACCTTCAGGGAATGTTCATATCCTGTCACCAGGGTGGCAAAATGAATAAGAATCCAAAGGGTGAGGTTAACCATCAACAGGTAATAAACTGCAGATGAAGTGATTTTCCTCTTAAACCGTCCGGAAATCATAAGCATGAAGGAAAATAATGCCAATAAAAAAAGCGGCAATGCAAATTTCCAAACCTGATATGTTAACTCTGATTCCAAGATTTCCAAATAATAAATAAAACCTTCCAGTTATTGGAACGTTATTGCTTAATTAAAATGATATTTCGAATGACAATTTCTCAACAGCAAAACAGTATAATATTCATTATTAGATATTTATATCAAGAAAATGATTCCTTTCAATAAAAAAAAGAATAGACTTTAAGTTTCTCTCCAAAAAAGGGCCAATAATGATGCCATTTTTTTTCCTTTACTGCCATGAAATATCTACCCTTTTCTTATCAGCATATCATTTGGGATTGGAACGGTACCTTACTGAATGACAAATGGCTATGCATTGATTCTATCAATGCCTTACTACAGCTGCGAAACCTTCCCAAAATAGACGAAACCAAATATGACAGAATCTTCCGTTTTCCGGTAAAAGATTATTATCGGGATGCAGGATTTGATTTTTCGAAAGAGCCATTTGAAATCCCGGCCATGGAATTCATACAATTATACGATGACCGGAAAATGGAATGCCAGCTTCAACCAGGTGCAAAAGAAATTCTTGAACTATTTTCCAATGGCGGAGCAACTCAATATTTACTCTCTGCCAGTGAAACAGGAGTTTTGCAAGAAATGACCACTCACTTTGGTATATCCCACTATTTCAAACAGATAAAAGGTTTGGATAATCATTACGCACACGGCAAAAGCGATCTCGGACAGGAATTAATGCGATCGATAAATGCACCCGCAGATTCAATCGTCATGATAGGCGATACCTGTCACGACAAAGAGGTTGCTGATATACTTGGCGTCAGCGCTATCCTCCTTACGCATGGGCACTTTCCGGAGGACCGTCTGATCGGCTGTGGCACACTTCTTCTTAACAACCTGGAGGAGCTGAAAAAGTTGTCTGGAATTAGGTACTCAACCCCTTCATAGTCAACTGAATTCTCTTTCTGGCGACATCAACTTCAAGAACTTTAACCTGAACGTGCTGATGCAGTTTAACTACCTCGGCAGGATCAGTTATGTATTTATCAGCAATTTGCGAAACATGGACTAGTCCGTCCTGCTTTACACCAATATCGACAAAAGCGCCAAAACGAGTAATGTTGGTAACAATGCCCGGAAGCAGCATCCCGGGCCTCACGTCCTCGATCTTCTGAACTTCCTGAGAGAATTCAAACAGTTTGATTTTTCCACGCGGGTCCCGTCCGGGCTTGCTCAGCTCGTTCATGATATCCACCAGAGTAGGCATTCCAATTTCTGGAGTGACATATTTTTCGGGCTTTATCAGTAACCTTTTTGAGGGGTCATGAATAAGCTCGGCAACAGTACAACCGACATCAGCAGCCATTTTTTGAGCCACCGGGTAGGCTTCAGGATGCACAGCACTGTCATCCAAAGGATTTGCCGCACCACGAATTCTTAAGAAACCAGCTGCCTGCTCATATGCTTTTGCCCCCAGCCGCGGAACTTTTTTTAACTCCTCACGACTTTTAAACGGACCGTTTACCTTGATATATTCAGTCACGTTTTTTGCCAGTGCCGGTCCTAATCCCGAGACATAAGTCAGCAGATGGCGGCTGCTCGTATTCACCTGAACACCCACGCGGTTCACACAACTGATTACCACTCCGTCCAGACTTTCCTGCAATTTCTTCTGGTCAACATCATGCTGATACTGCCCCACCCCTATGGATTTCGGGTCGATTTTCACCAGTTCAGCCAACGGGTCCATCAGGCGCCTGCCGATAGAAATTGACCCTCTGACAGTGACATCATACTCCGGAAATTCCTCGCGAGCAACATCCGAGGCGGAATACACCGAGGCCCCATTTTCACTCACAACATACACTTCAACATCGCGGTCGAAGCGAATATAATTCTTGATAAAATACTCGGTTTCCCGGCTGGCTGTGCCATTACCAATCGCAATAGCTTCCGTTTTATATGCATCCACAAGCGACTTCACCTTTTTAGCGGCAGCTGATGTTTCACGCTGTGGCGGATGCGGATAGATAGTTTCATTGTGAATAAGGTTCCCCTGCCGGTCGAGACAAACGATTTTGCAGCCTGAACGAAATCCGGGATCTATAGCCAGAATATTTTTTTCGCCAAGGGGCGGCATCAGCAGTAATTGCGAAAGATTATCGGCAAAAACCCTGATCGCCTCTTCATCCGCTTTTTCTTTGAATATATTTCGGTATTCCGTTTCAATGGAGGGTTCCAATAATCGGTTATAACCATCTTTCACGGCAAGTTCAACCTGTTCGGCGGAGGCATTTTTACCCCGTATCACCGACCTGTTGATTTTTTCGATGGCATCAAACTGGTCAGGCTGAATGCTGACACGCAGAAATCCTTCCCTTTCCCCGCGGAATAAGGCCATCAGCCGGTGCGAAGGACATTTCTTCAAGGGCTCGCAAAAATCAAAATAGTCAGAAAATTTTACCCCTTCCTCCTCCTTTTTCTTGACCACCGTAGAGATCACATAAGCCTCCCGCTCAAACACATTCCTCAAAATATTCCGGACATGCTGGTCTTCATTTATCCACTCGGCGATAATATCACGAGCGCCCTCAAGGGCCTCTTCTTCATTGGGAACCTGGTCATTCAGAAACTTTCCGGCCATCAGAACCGGACTGCCATCGCGCTGGTTCATGATCATTTTAGCCAGCGGCTCGAGCCCCTTCTCCTTCGCTTTGGTTCCCCTGGTTTTCTTTTTAGGTTTATAGGGGAGGTAAAGGTCTTCCAGCTCAGTGATGGTGGTAGCATTCCTGATTTTCGCCTCCAGTTCCGGATTCAGCAAATCCTGACCGGCAATGGTTTCAAGAATGGTTTGCCTCCTGGTATCCATTTCAGCCAGTTTTTCCGATTGCTTCTTGATTTCCATCAGCGCAACTTCATCCAGACTGCCGGTTTTCTCCTTACGATAGCGGCTGATAAACGGAATGGTGGCAGCTTCTTCAAAAAGATGCAATGTATTTTTCACCTGCCATTGCTCCACCTTCAGGTTTGACGCGATTATTTTTACGTGATTGTCATTCATGAGATAAGTTCATCTGTTCGTCCGACTGATAATACTCCCTTGGTTTTCTTAATTCTTTTGATGACAGTCTCCAGATGCGGACGGTCCTGGACTATCAACGTATAGGTGCCTTCAAAAATTCCGTCTTTCGACACCAGGTTCATCGACCTCATGCTCACCTTCAAATCGGTGGCAATAAGCCGGCTTATTTCATTTACTACGAGGATATTATCCTTGCCCGAAATTTTAATATTTACAGTAAATCCGGAATTAGACCCGTGCGATTCTGTCCATCGGACCTTTACAATCCGGTATGGATACCGCTCTATCATCTGGTGCGCGTTAGGACAGTTTACCCGATGAATTTTGGTCCCTTCCTTTACCGTTACAAAACCATACACCTCGTCGCCGAAAATCGGATTACAGCACTTTGAAAGCTTATAATCCACATTGCCCAATGTATCATCAATAACCAGATAATCCTGAGCTTGAGAGGTGGTTTTAACAAAGCTGTCGACCGTCTTTATGGTTGACAATTTTTCCTTGATCAACTCGGCCGGGGCTTTATCCTTAAGGTATTCCCTGATAGAGGCAAGATCGATCTTGTTTTCCGACAGTTGCTGATAGAGCTCGAGGGCATCTTTCATGTTCAGCCATTTAACAATCCGCTGAATGGTTGAAACATCGACTTTTATTCTCCATTGACCAAGTTTCCTGATCAGCATCTCTTTGCCCTGGTCGGCATCAGCATAATCAGCCTGTTTAAGGAATCTCTTGATTCTGGCTTTTGCCTTGGAAGAGTGTACCCAGGTGAGCCAGTCGGTTTTAGGCTTTTGATTCGTCGAGGTGGTTACCTCCACCAGGTCACCATTGGTCAGCTTATGCCTGATCGGAACCATCTGACCGTTTACCCTGGCACCGGTGCAGTGATAACCCACCACACTGTGAACGGCAAAAGCGAAGTCGAGAACGGTCGCTCCAGCCGACAATTTCAGAAGGTCGCCCTTTGGGGTAAAAATATAGATCTGATCGGAATAGAGTTCCGTTTTCGCTTTGGATTCATCTGCAATATCAGACTCTGCAGAAGCTTGCAGAGCATCCCTGATTTCCGATAACCAGGCCACCCCCTCTTCTGTTTCTTTTTTCTCCTTATAGAGCCAATGTGCTGCGTGCCCCTTTTCAGCAATGGCATCCATTCGCTGAGTCCGGATCTGGACCTCTACCCAGCGGCCTTCCGGTCCGATCACGGTAGTATGCAATGACTCATATCCATTGGGTTTCGGAGAAGATATCCAATCCCTCAGACGGTTGGGATTTGGCTGATAAAGGTCAGTAACGATGGAATAGACCTGCCAGCAATCCGCTTTTTCATTTTCGCAATCATTTTTCAAAACGATCCTGATGGCAAAAAGGTCATAAACCTCATCAAATTCAACGGATTGTTGAACCATTTTCCTCCAGATCGATGGAATCGATTTGGTTCTGCCCTTTATATCGCATTGATATCCCTTCAACTTAAGTTCCCGCATGAGCGGATTAATGAACCGGGCGACATATTCATCACGATTGGAACGTGTTTCGGCCAGGCGCCGCGATACATCACGAAAAATATCGGGAAAGAGATATTTCATGGATACCTCTTCAAATTCATTCTTAATCAGGTATAATCCCAGTCGGTGTGCGATCGGAGCAAACAGGTCACCGGCATCATGAGCAAGTTTCAGCCGAACCTCATCAGGCTTCGATTCAATCGAACGAATTTCCTGAAGGCGCTCGCCGGTTTTTATCAGGATAACCCTTACATCATCCGAAATACTCAGAAGAAGCTGAATAAATTTATCGGCATGGATTTTCGTTCTGGAAGTATTCAGATTTTCTATTTTCTTAAGTCCCTCAAGAATATTCAGCATTTGCGGTCCAAACTTCTCGAGAATACTATTGGCAGAAATCGAGCCGCAATTGTAAACAGCCGTAAGCAGGCAAGCGGCATGAGACAGATCTCCCAGACCCAGTTCAATAGTAATGATCGGGATTAATTCAGCAATCTTTATCCTGATCTGACCGGCTTCAGACACCGGGATCACGGATAAATAATTATTCAGCCATTCCTGAGCCAGATCCGGAAGGTTCACTTCCTGAGTATTCATGGTTTGCCGTTTTGAATCAGCTTCAGATAAATTTCAAGTGAAACCCAGGCATCCGTAGCAGCGTAGTTCATCTGGGCTTCTGAAATGGTTTCAGCATCCCAGTTTGATAATTGCTGCGATTTGGAGATGCGGAAGCCTAATACTATGGCTGTCATTTTTTTGACGCCAATATTTTCTATCCCATAATCTTTAACGATATCCTGAAGATCAATAAATCCGTTGGCCGGCTCCGTGTATATCGCTTTCAGGGCACGAATGTCTTCATGAATGGCAGCACCGATTTTCAGAGGCTTAGCCTCAGTCAGCAGCTTTTCCAGTCCTTCATGATAACCGAGCAAGCTAACGCGGAACAGATAAGCATCGTATCGGGTGGCAAGCTGCAGCAAGGCCACAGCATTAAGCTTCCCCTTTTTAAAAGTAGGTCGGGTTTCTGTATCGAAGCCAATAATATCAGCATACATTAATCTTTCAACCGCTATATCGGCCTCCTCCGGGGTGGAAATGACATGAATAGTACCCTCAAAACACTTCAGAGGCAACAGGTTCAGTTCATCAGGTTCAATATGACTTGCGAAATTCATCAATTATCAAGGTTAACCGGTCCAAATATATCCGTTTTATTCTTTCTCGCCCATCCATTTCAGGAATCCATCTGACCAGATCACCTTCTTTTCATCAAACATATCATCGAGCACCCGGGAAATCTTCTCCGGATCGGCCTCAATTCTGATATTTAATTCCTGAACCGTCAGGGTGCCCGATAAAATAGCATCGCGTATCTGATCTGCTATCAGATCATTATCATATCGATTTAGTGGCTTATCCTCACTTTCCATACAAACATCGCACTGCCCGCAACGAAAAGGATCTTTTTCTCCAAAATACATCAGAAGCATCTGACTGCGGCACCGGTGTTCCTCTGTTGCATAATGGATCATGGTATCCATGCGCATGCGGGTGAGGGATTCCTGCTCTTCATATTCCTTTTTAGGAAAAATCAGGGACTTATCGGTCAGCCTTTCGGCAGTAAAAATAATTTGGGGAGTCTTTTTAGGCTGGATGTAATATATAATGCCCATTTTATTCAAGGTAGACAATACATTGGTGATCGTCTGAACCGGAACCTTGGCTTTTGCAGCAATGTTATACTCATCAATCCTCACAAAATCCGAGAACATTCCGGAATACATCCTGAGCAGAAGTTTAATGATCCCGTCATATCCCTCATTCAGAATCTGAAATTTATAGAGCTCATCGCGGTCGACACGGAAATGCACACGGGCCGGAAGGTCGATATCTTCAGTAAGCTCCAGATATCCCGCACGTTCCAGATGCTTGAGAGTATGAAAAGCTACCAATGAATGAAAACTGAACTTCGTACAAAAGTCCATGAGGTCGAAATCAAAAACCTGACTTTTCCCGGCTCCGGGAACAATCTCAAAATAATTCCCAAGTGACTGGTATACTTTTCGGATCAGTTCAATATCCGGAAACCTTACGCCATGACTTTTCTCGATCGATAGTTTATCTGCAGGTTGATAAAGCAACACCGCAAAAGCTTTTTTGCCATCACGACCCGCCCTGCCCGCCTCCTGAAAATAGGCCTCCGGCGATTCAGGCAAATCCATATGCACCACGGTCCGTACATCGGGCTTATCGATACCCATACCAAAGGCATTGGTGGCGACAATAATCCTGACCTTTCCTTTCGTCCAGGCCTCCTGTCGTATCCTTCTGTCTTTCTGATCGAGACCGGCATGATAATGCTGTGCTGAAACTCCCTTGGCAGTCAGGTAATCAGCAATTTCCCTGGTTTTTTTACGGTTACGGACATAGACAATTCCGCATCCCTTCTGCTTATTGAGAATTCTCAAAAGGTAGGCTGCTTTGTCCTCTGTTTTTCTGACCAGGTACACCAGATTTTTCCGTTCAAAAGTCTGCCGGATAGCGTTCTTCTCTTTGAACAGCAGCTTCTCCTGAATATCGTCGGCAACGGTAGGAGTTGCGGTTGCGGTAAGAGCAAGAACCGGAACTCCGGGCAGATATTCCCTTATTTTGGCTATCTGCAGGTAAGATGGCCGGAAATCATACCCCCATTGCGAGATGCAATGCGCCTCATCAACCGCAATCAGGTTGACCTTCATGCTTTCGAGGCGTTTCAGGAAAATTTCGGTTGACAACCGTTCGGGCGATAAGTACAGAAACTTATAATCACCATAAATACAGTTATCCAGGGCGATGTCAAGTTCAAATTTCGATAGTCCGGAATGGATTGCGACTGCCCTGATATTTTTTGCTTTCAGATGGTCCACCTGATCCTGCATCAGGGATATCAGGGGTGTGACAACCAGGCACAAACCGTCCCTGGCCATAGCGGGTACCTGAAAAGTAATTGATTTGCCTCCGCCGGTGGGCATTAATGCGAGGGTATCCTTGTCCTGCATGACGGATCGGATGATCTCCTCCTGCAAAGATCTGAAGCCGGTATATCCCCAATATTGGGACAGTATTTTCCGATAGGTCTCCAATTCAGTAAGAAATTTGTAATTTAGCACAAATTTAGCAGAACATAAAATCTCCGATATGTCATTTGTTTCAGATAAAGTTGAATTCGAGGGTTTAACCTTCGACGATGTTTTATTAATGCCGGCTTATTCCGATGTGATGCCACGCAAGGTAGATGTATCTACCCGTTTTACGCAAAAAATCATCATAAATACGCCAATAGTTTCGGCAGCGATGGATACAGTAACCGAAGCCGCAACAGCCATGGCAATTGCCCGTGAGGGTGGAATCGGCGTGATCCATAAGAACATGACCATTGAAGAGCAGGCTAGGCAGGTATTGTCGGTAAAACGTGCTGAAAATGGCATGATCATGGACCCCGTAACCATTCATCCGAATCAGACTGTTGGTGATGCCCGCCATCTGATGAATGAATTCAGGATCGGTGGAATTCCGGTTGTCAATGAGCACAATATTCTGGTAGGTATTGTCACTAACCGCGATCTCCGTTTCGAGAAGGACGTAACCCGCTCCATCAGCGAGGTAATGACCACGGAAAACCTCATTACCACCTCAGCCAATGCCACACTGGATACAGCTGCTGATATTCTTCAGAAAAATAAGATTGAGAAGCTTCCGGTAGTTGATAAAAACTACAAACTCATCGGACTGCTTACCTATAAGGACCTTACCATTACCAAGGACAGGCCGAATGCATGCAAGGATGAGCGCGGAAGACTCAGGGTTGCTGCAGCCGTCGGCGTTGCCGCCAATACACTCGACCGTATTGCTGCTCTTGTTGAAGCAGGTGTGGATTCCATATTAATTGATACCGCGCATGGACACAGGTCGCAGGTAATAGATGTATTAAAAAGGGCCAAATCAAGATATCCTGAATTTGAATTTGTTGCCGGAAACATTGCTACCGGCGAAGCAGCCAAGGCTCTCTTAAAGGCTGGTGCATCTGCCGTAAAGGTGGGTATCGGTCCCGGCTCAATTTGCACAACCCGAATAATTGCCGGTGTCGGCGTTCCGCAGCTGAGTGCCATATATGAAGTGGCTAAAGCATTGAAACATGATGATATTCCTGTTATTGCCGATGGCGGTATCCGCTATTCAGGGGATATCGTGAAAGCGCTTGCCGCAGGTGCAGATTCTGTCATGGTTGGTTCGCTATTAGCAGGTACGGAAGAATCTCCGGGTGAAACGATTATTTATCAGGGCAGGAAATTCAAGTCATACCGGGGCATGGGCTCCATCGAGGCGATGAATGAAGGATCGAAAGACCGCTATTTTCAGGATGTTGAAGATGATATCAAAAAACTGGTGCCGGAAGGAATCGCTGCCCGCGTTCCTTTTAAAGGCAGCCTGAATGAAGTGATCTATCAGATGGTTGGTGGCTTGCGTGCCGGAATGGGTTACTGCGGAGCCAATAATATCAAAGAACTTCAGGAAGCACGATTCGTCAGAATAACCAACAGCGGAATCATCGAGAGCCATCCGCACGATGTAACGATAACGCGCGAATCACCTAATTATTCAAGAGAAGGATAATTACAATACCAAACGGATCAGTTAAACGTTATAAAAAGGTAATTCTTAATAACAAGTATCTAATTATGAAGTACAGTACTTTCTTACGTACCGCATGCGCAATTTTTATGCTGCTTCCTGGTATCGCCGCTTTCAATCAGGAATCCGTACTCGTAACAATCGGGGATAAGCCTGTATATGCCAGCGAGTTTACCAGAATATTGAACAAAAACAAAAACAATCTTTCAGGCCAGAAACCTTCCATTCAGGAATCTCTGGATATGTTTATCAATTTCAAGCTTAAAGTCCGGGAAGCTGAAGCCCAGGGACTTGATACCACCGCGAGCTTTAAAAAAGAACTGGCCAATAACCGGGAACAATTGGCAAAGCCATACCTGATGGATCAGGAAGTTACCGACGAACTCATCAAGGAAGCTTTTGAACGAAGCAAATGGGAAGTAAGGGCAAGCCACATTCTTGTGGGCATCAAGCCCGATGCTCCTGCCGGAGATACCTTGCTTGCCTACCGCAAAGCCATGAATATAAGGGACCGCCTGAGTAAAGGCGAGAAATTTGATGTAGTCGCCAAAGAGCTCAGCGATGATATCTCGGCTGCCAATAACGGCGGCGATATCGGCTATATCACGGTTCTCGGGGTTGTATATCCTTTTGAAACTGCAGCCTTTAAAATGAAAATCGGCGAAATCTCCATGCCGGTTCGCACTGATTTCGGATATCATATCATCCTTGTTACCGATAAAAAACCCGCTCGCGGAAAACTGCATATCGCAACCATCTGGAAGTCAATCAATATGACAACTTCAGAGGAAGAAAAAGCAAAAGCGAAGGAAGATATTCAAAACATTTACCTCCAGCTAAAATCAGGGGCTGATTTTGGTGAACTGGCAAGAAAATACTCCGACGACCGCACTATGGCTGTCAGGGGTGATGCCGGATTCTGGATCGGACCGAATCAAAGGGAAATGGCTTTCGACCAGGCAGCATACAGCCTGAAAAACCCCGGTGATATCACCGAACCGATTGAAACATCTTTGGGGTGGTTTATTATCCGGTTGATCGACAAGAAAAGTCCTGATACCTGGGATGAAGCTAAAAGCGTTTTAGCCAATCAGATCGCAAGAGACAGCAGGTCGCAGAAGAGTGAAAAAGTGGTAATCGACAAGCTTAAGAAGACATATAATTACAAGCTCGACACCAAGAATTATGAAGAATTCTATCGTCTGGTAGAACCTTCAGTATTTGAGAAAAAATGGGACGCTTCTCAGGCACTGCAGAAAATGGGCATTCTTTTCTCCATGGGTGATCTGAGCGTTTATCAGTATGAATTTGCGAAATATCTGGCCCTGTCCAATAAAAAGGGTTCGGTAAGGACCATAGCAGAATTTGTTGATGATCAGTTTGCTGATTTTTCGAAGGCCAGGATTCTGGATTATGAAAAGTCGCGCCTGGATAAAAAATATCCCGATTTCCGCGATCTGTATAACGAATTCCGCGACGGTAACCTTCTTTTTGAAATCACTGACAAGATGGTTTGGTCAAAAGCATCAAAAGATACGGTAGGCCTGACTGCTTATTTTGCAGCTAATCAGACAAAATACATGTGGCCTCAAAGGCTTGATGCAGTAGTGATATTCGGTAAAGGGGAGAACAACCTGCAGAAAATGATGGAAGATTACCGCAGCGGCCTTTTGAAAAAATGTAAAGATGGCTGTGATGGCGTTTCTGTTCAGAACGTTCTGGCTGAAGTGACGGCAAAATATTCCGGCAACAGCTTCGAGATTGAAGATAAGTTATTCGCAAAGGGTGATAACTGGATGGTTGACCAGGTGAAATGGAAAACCGGAGCTTCCGACATACTCAATGAAGCCAATGCCAAAGTTATCGTTTGGATCAATAAGCTCATTGATGCCAGACCCAAGAAATTGGATGATATTCGCGGCCAGGTTACAGCTGATTATCAGGATAATCTCGAAAAGCAATGGATTACGGATCTGCGGGCAAAATATCCAGTAAAAATTAATCAGGATGTACTTTCCAAGATTAAACTCTGAAAAACATCTGATAAGGTTCGTTCTCCTGGTTTTCCTTGTTCCCGCTTTTACTTTTTGCAAGCCGGATCATAAAAGAAAAAATCAGGACACCATCGCTCGTGCATATGGGAACTATCTGTATCGAAGCGATATCCAGGGATTAATTCCCGCCGGAACCACTCCGGAAGATAGCACTCGCCTGGTTAAATCCTATATTGAATTGTGGCTCAAGAAGAAAGCTGTTGTAAATAAGGCTGAATTCAACCTGACAGCTGAACAGAAAAATATCGACAATCTCCTTGAAGAATACCGCACTTCGCTTTTGACATATGCTTATGAGAAGCAAATGGTTGCCCAAAAGCTCGATACGGTTTTAACTGACAGTGATGTACAAAAATATTACTATCAGTATAAGCAGGATTTTGTTTTGCAGGACCCGATCGTTAAAGGTGTTTATTTCAGGATTCTAAGAAGTTCAAGCCGAATGGGGGAGTTTCGCAATCTGGCTCATTCCTCTGGCGATCTCAATTATAAAAGGCTGGTTGATATTGGCGCCCAGGTGGCTGAATACACCGATTCTTTTGAAGAAAACTGGCTCTCCTTTCCACTGCTGATGCAGAAAATGCCAGGAAGCGTTGCCGATCCGAAACAGTTTCTGCAACGCTATAAATACCTGGAGGCAGAAGACAGCAGGTATTTCCATTTTGCCAGAATAATAGATTACAAGTTACCGGGCGAACCCGCCCCGCCTGAATATGTAAAACAGGAAATCCGCGATATTATGCTGAATCAGCGTAAAATGGATTTTCTGAAACAATTGGAAGAGTCGATATATAATGAAGCGGTTATACAAAATGATGTTGAAGTGTATGAAAAATAGAATTCTTTCCCTGATGCTGATCCTTGTGGTATCAGGTTTTTATAGTTCAGCCAAGGCTCAGATTGTCAATCAGAACGACTCAGTAATCCTCGACAGGGTTGTTGCGGTGGTTGGGAAATTCCCGATTCTTCAGTCCGACATTGAAAATCAGCTGAAGCAGTATCTCAGCGAGAGAATATCCTTGCCTCCGGGCAATCCCAGATGTTTTTTGCTGGAATCCTTACTCGTAGGTAAATTGCTCATCATTCAGGCAGAGATCGACAGCGTGATGGTCACTGATGAAGAAGCGCAGCGGACAGTGGAAAACAAACTTCAGGAATTCATAAGCATGGCCGGTTCGCAGGAAAATCTGGAAAGCTATTTTAAGAAGTCCCTGCTCGAAATTAAAAAGGACCTTTTCAAGCCTCAGAAGGACATGATGATCGCTGAAAAGATGAAGAATGAGATTACCGGCAAGGTGGTCATCACTCCGGCAGAAGTCCAGAAATTTTATAAGCAAATTCCGGCTGCTGAGATACCTTTGCGTCCATCAGCCATGGAGATCAGGGAGATCGTGCTGAAACCGGAAGTTTCGGAAGCTGAAGTATTACGTGTTCAGAACCGGTTAAAGGAATTCAGGGAACGGATTCTGAAAGGGGAAAGTTTCACTACTCTGGCAGTACTCTATTCTGAAGATAAAGGATCAGCACCCACAGGTGGCAAGCTTGGGATGACACCGAGAAGCCGCCTTGCACCTGAATTTGCTGCTGTTGCCTTCAATTTAAAAGGCGATGAAATTTCGAGGGTAGTCAAAACTGAATTTGGATATCACATCATTCAACTGATCGAAAGAAGAGGCGATGTCATTAATTGCCGGCATATATTGTTATCCCCGAAACCAACCCTACAGGAGAAACAGGTGGTTCGAACCAGGCTCGACAGTATTGCCCAGGTTATCCGGGAAAATAAGATCAGCTTTGAGAATGCCGCCCTGAAATTCAGCACCTCAAAGGATACGAAAGCCAATGGTGGACTGGTGGTAAATCAGGGGTCCCCGCAAAATACTGAATCACAGAATATCGGTACCACCTGGTTCGAACCGCAGGAAATGTCACCCGAAGTGTTCAACGCGGTAAAAAACCTTAAAGTGGGTGAGATATCCAAGGTTATTGAGACTATTGATGACAACAACCAGCAGGTATATAAGATTCTCTCCGTTAAATCAAACCGTCCTGCCCATAAAGCAGACCTGAAGCAGGATTATCAGTTTATGCAAACATTGGCACTGGCCAATCAAAAGCAAAAGATTCTGAACGAATGGGTTGAAAAGAAACAGCAATCAATGTATATCCGCATTGATAAGGATTTTCAGGGTTGTGAATTCGAACATAAAGGATGGATGAAGTAATATGGGTGATAAAGAAGCAGTTGATAAGTTAAGGATCTCTTATGAGCAATTCTTTAATGAGATCCGTAAAGTCATCATAGGGCAGGATGAGGTTGTTGAACAGGTTTTAGTGAGTATTTTCAGCCGGGGGCATTGCTTACTGGTTGGAGTTCCTGGTCTCGCAAAAACTTTGCTGGTGACCACAATCTCACAAATACTCGGATTGGATTTCAAGAGAATTCAGTTTACCCCCGACCTGATGCCTTCGGATATTATCGGCACCGAAATTCTTGATTCGAACAGGGATTTCAAATTTGTGAAAGGACCACTATTTGCACATATGATCCTGGCCGACGAGATCAACCGGACCCCGCCAAAAACCCAGTCAGCATTACTTGAAGCCATGCAGGAAAAGTCGGTTACTTCCGGCGGAGTGCGCTATCCGCTGCAGGATCCGTTCTTTGTACTGGCCACGCAAAACCCTATTGAGCAGGAAGGCACCTATCCTTTACCGGAAGCCCAGCTCGACCGTTTCATGCTGAATATCCTGCTGGATTATCCAGCTTTCGAGGACGAGATCACTATTGTAAAAAGAACGACTTCCGATATTACAGCCACGCTTAATCAGGTCATTTCCAAAGAAGAGATCCTGTTTTACCAGGACCTTATCCGGCGCGTGCCGGTGAATCACAGTGTCGTTGAATGGGCGGTTAACCTGACTTCTAAAACCAGGCCTAACAGTCCGCTCGCCCACCCGCTGGCCAAGGAAAACCTTGTTTGGGGAGCTGGTCCGAGGGCTTCACAGTTTCTGATCATCGGTGCAAAAACTCATGCAGTCCTGAACGGAAAATATTCTCCGGATATCGAGGATATCAGGGCTATAGCTCCAGCCATACTGCGCCATCGCATTATCAGGAACTATAAAGCGGAAGCCAAAGGAATATCGGTTGAAGATATTATCAATGAGATGCTGGCTTAAATTAAGCATCCTGACAGCTTTCATGCTGTCCCTAACTCTGGTATCCCAATCCCAGGAAACCCGGATCGTTGATTTTGGTGCTGACGTTATCTCTGTGGATCCATCCATCGGTAATGGCATCAAGCGCTTGCTCGGAAATGTAAGGATGACGCATAAAAACCTTACCCTGACCTGCGACAGTGCCTATCTGGATGAAACCATCAATCAGTTTAAAGGATATAGCAGGGTACATATCATAAAGGCGGATACCTTGCATGTTTATGCAAGGAGCCTGGATTACAATGGTCAGACGGAACTTGCCCAGCTCGAAGGCAATGTTCTGATGGATAACGGAAAAGAAACGCTGAAGGCTCCGCGGCTCGACTATAATATGAAAGAGGAGATCGCCTATTATTATGGCGGCGGGCAGGTGATCGACAGCACAAATACGGTGGAGAGTTTCTGGGGATACTTCTACACCAAGCTAGATCAGTTCGTTTTTAAGGAAGGTGTTACACTTACAAACCCTGATAATACACTGTTTACCGACAGTCTCCGCTACAATTCCAAAACGGAGGATATGTCATTTGAGGGTCCGTCGGAAATTTTCAGCGATTCCAATTACATAGCCTGCGAGCGTGGAAAAATAAATTCAAAAACCCGGATATCCACTTTTTCGAAAAAGGTGTTCATGCAGGCAAAGCAGCAGAATCTTCGGACGGATAGCCTGATCTATAACCAGGCCGGGAAATTTACAGAAGCTTTTCGAAATATTGATTTGAGGGATACAGTGGAGAATATGATCATCCGCGGGGAACATTTGTTTTACGATGAACCCAATAACCGTTTCCAGGTAACCGAGGATGTTCTCTATATCATGACAGGCGATAAGGACAGTCTGTTTCTGCATGCCGACACATTGGTTTCATCGCGTGAAGAAACGACCAAGTCGCGCCGTATAAAGGCATTCCGCCAGGTACAATTTTTTCGGGCTGATATTCAGGGGCGCTGTGATTCATTGGATTATCTGGTTATCGACAGTCTCATCCAATTATTCAAGGAACCTGTTATCTGGGCCGACAATAACCAGCTAACTGCAGATACTCTCGGCATCTATCTGAAAGAAAAAGGTATAGATCATCTGGATTTGAAAAGTAAGGGATTCATGGTGACCAGAGAAGACAGCACACTTTACAACCAGATTAAGGGAAAAATGATCCGTGGGTTTTTTAAAGATGACAAGCTCGATCGGATTGTGGTAACCGGTAATGGGGAATCGTTGTTTTATCCGAAAGACGGGGAGCAGATTATCGGGCAGAATAAAGCGGTAAGCAGTAGTATACGGATTGCCTTTGCAGAGAAAAGGATCGACAAAATTGCTTTTCTGACTGATCCCGACTCCAAACTAACTCCGATCAAAGATCTGGGAATCAAAGACATGTATCTTGAAGGGTTTTTATGGCTGGAGGACAAGAGGCCTATAACCCGTGAAGATATCAGGGTATGGAAATAAAACAGGCACCTTTCGGCGCCTGATTCATTTAATATTCTTCCTCATTAAAGAAAAAATCGTCCTTGCTTGGATAATCAGGCCAGATGTCCTCTATGCTTTCATAGATTTCACCTTCGTCCTCAATCTCCTGCAAATTTTCGATGACTTCAAGAGGTGCTCCGGAACGGATACCAAAGTCGATGAGCTCATCTTTTGTCGCTGGCCAGGGTGCATCTTCCAGTTTGGATGCTAGTTCAAGTGTCCAATACATATCTGTAGATTATTAAGGCAATTTTTTCGCAAATGTAAATTATTTAAAATAATATACAATAGATAAAAAAAATCCTTAAGCTACCCGATGCTCATTTAATTTATCGCTGGCTATATTTCCGTCGAGTAAACGGATAATTCTTTGGGCTCTTTTTGCAATATCCTCTTCATGGGTGACTACGATAATGGTATTGCCCTGTTCATGAATATCGCGAATAAGATTCATAATATCGACAGACGTTTTAGAATCGAGGTTACCAGTAGGCTCATCAGCGAGGATAATGGAAGGATTATTCACCAATGCACGGGCAACAGCGACACGTTGGCGCTGACCTCCGGAAAGTTCGTTTGGCTTATGGGTAACCCTGTCAGACAGACCCACTTTTTCCAGTACCTTCAAACCTCTCTCACGACGTTCATGCTTGGGCACTCCACCATAAATCAAAGGGAGGATCACATTTTCAAGAGCATCATACCTTGGCAACAGATTGAATGTCTGGAAGATAAATCCGATTTCCTTATTCCGGACAATTGCCAGGTCATTATCGATCATCTGGCTCACATCGGTGCCATTGAGATAATAATGTCCGCTGGTTGGTGTATCCAAAGCACCCAGGATATTCATCAGGGTAGATTTCCCAGATCCTGAAGGACCCATGATTGCAACATATTCTCCTCTGTTTATAACCAGATCTATTCCGCGTAAAGCTTCAACAATCTGTGTTCCAACCATATAGTTCTTAACTAAACCCTTAAGGGAAATCATTTGTTCCATAATCAAAGCGCTTTGGGTGCAAAAATATCCCGTAAATCAGGATAAGTGGCGAGATTACGGAATTATTAACAATATTTAACAAAGCCGCCGAGAACTATTAAATTCGTCCGCCATGGATTCCTTACTTCAGACTGACATAAAATTTCTTCCCGGCGTTGGTCCCAAACGGGGCGAAATGCTTCTTAGTGAGCTCGGAGTGAGCACTTTTGAGGATCTGCTGAGGCATTATCCATACAAATATACCGACCGGACCAAGTTTTATTCAATCAGTGAGATTCAAAGCGAGGAGTCCTTAATTCAGATAAAAGGCAAGGTCACGAGTATGGAATTGGTCGGCAAGAGACCTAAACAGCGGCTGACTGCTCGATTTGAGGATTCAACCGGTGCGATTGAACTGATCTGGTTTCAGGGAATAAAATGGATACAGCAATCGGTAAAGCTTGACGTTGAATACGTCATCTTCGGAAAACCCGCCCTCTTCAATGGGAAATATTCCATTATGCATCCTGAGATGGAAGAATCATCGAAAGCCGAGCAGGTAGCCTATCCTTATACTTACCAGGCAGCCTACCCGACCACGGAAAAAATGAAATCAAATTTTCTGACTTCCCGGGTCATTCACAAACTTGAATATCAGTTGCTGCAGAAGGTGTACGGAAAAATTCCCGAAACCCTGCCAGCACAATTATTGAATACCCTAAAATTCCCCGGCATTAACGATGCCATTCTGAATGTTCATTTTCCAAAGGATCAGGATTCGCTGAAAAAGGCCCGCTACCGCTTGAAATTTGAGGAATTCTTCATGATTCAGTTGGGACTGCTCCGGCAGAAAAACTGGAAGAACCGCAGGATCAAAGGGTTTGTATTTCCCCGGATCGGAGATCTTTTTAACCGTTTCTATTCGGAGAATCTTCCATTCGAAATGACCGGTGCACAAAAGCGGGTGATGCGGGAAATACGAAAGGACCTTGGATCCGGAATGCAAATGAACCGCCTCCTGCAGGGTGATGTGGGCAGCGGTAAAACCCTCGTGGCCATCCTGAGCATGCTCATTGCGCTGGACAATGGATACCAGGCGTGCCTGATGGCTCCGACCGAGATACTGGCACAGCAGCATTTTCAGACCTTCTCGCGCATGCTGGCCAATCTACCGATACAGGTTAAGCTTTTAACCGGATCGACAAAAAACAGCCACCGTGAGTCGCTGCACGAGGAACTCAGGGAAGGTCAGCTCGATATCCTTATCGGTACCCATGCACTTATTGAAGATACTGTTCAGTTTAAGAATCTTGGACTGGTGGTGATCGACGAACAGCACAGGTTTGGCGTTGCCCAGCGTGCGAGGCTCTGGGAAAAGGCGGATGGCATTTTGCCGCATATACTTGTCATGACAGCGACCCCAATTCCGAGAACCCTGGCTATGACCCTTTATGGTGATCTTGATATATCCGTGATCGATGAATTGCCTCCGGGTCGCAAGCCAATTCAGACCGCACACTATTATGACTCAAAGCGCCTGGTGGTTTATGAATTCCTGAGAAAGCAGATTGCGCTGGGGCGCCAGATTTATATAGTATATCCATTGATCCAGGAATCTGAAAAACTGGATTTCAAGAACTTATATGATGGTTACGAAAGCATTACCCGTGCCTTTCCTTCGCCGGAATATGCGGTATCCGTTTTACATGGCCAGATGAAGCCTGAAGAAAAGGCCAAGGCAATGGATTACTTTGTCAAGGGAATAACTAAAATCATGGTGGCAACCACCGTAATTGAAGTCGGGGTTGACGTTCCCAATGCGTCGGTAATGATGATAGAAAGTGTGGAACGGTTCGGCCTCAGCCAACTGCACCAGCTCCGTGGCCGCGTAGGCCGTGGCGCTGATCAATCATTCTGCCTGCTGATGAGCGGATTCAAACTTTCCAAAGAGGCCAAAATCCGGATTGAAACCATGGTCCGCACCAACGACGGATTTGAGATTGCCGAGGTCGACATGAAGCTCCGTGGACCGGGCGACCTCGAAGGCACCCAGCAAAGCGGGGTCCCCTTTAACCTTTCCATAGCTAACCTCCTCACCGATACCAAAATCCTTGAACATGCCAGGCACGTTGCCCAGGATGTTCTGGAGCTAGACCCGTTGCTCGAATCTGAAGAAAATAAGATCCTCGTGCAGCAGCTGGCGATGAAGAAAAGGGAGATTAAGGATTGGAGCAGGATTTCTTAGAAAGTCTTCAGTCGGCAGTACTCAGTCTTCAGGCGGCATGTGTAGGGGAGGACCCGCGCGTCCTCCCTGATGGCAGCCGGCAGTCTTCAGTCTTCAGTACTCAGTCTTCAGGCGGAACGTGTAGGGGAGGACCCGCGCGTCCTCCCTGATGGCAGCCGGCAAGGATAGCTCCGTGGATCTCAAATAATTAATGGGTCCTGCCTACCGGGATTCTATCTTTAAGCAAACTCCGTGTCTCTCTGTGCTCTCGGTGTCTCCGTGTTTAGTCTTGATTTATTTTTTATTCCACCAGTATCTGGATTAATGAATGTCAAAATGTTAATTTTAAGCGATTATTCAGATTTTGAATAGTCTAAAAGCATAAGGCAATCATGAATGAGAATGTTGAAGAATTCATCCGATGGATACGCGCCAACCTGCGGCAGGTACTGCTCGGGATACTGGTTGTGGCTATTCTGGCTACCTCGATAAAAACCATCAAGCCGGAGGAGCAGGGAGTAGTGCTCTTCCTGGGCAAATTTACACGTACTGTGGCGCCTGGTCTGAGCTTTATCGCTCCCCTGGGTTTGGAGAAAATGTACAAGATCCCGGTGCAGAGGCAATTAAAACTGGAGTTTGGATTTCGGACCCTTACACCGGATGTCCGCACAACCTATTCTGATAAAGATTTTACCGATGAATCATTGATGTTAACCGGTGACCTGAACCTCGCGGATGTCGAATGGGTGGTACAATATCGCATCATGGATTCGTACAAATACCTCTTCAAAGTCAGGGATGCGGAGGACGCTCTACGGGACATGTCGGAAGCTGCTATGCGTAAAATTGTGGGTGACCGCACAGTAAATGAGGTACTGACGGTTGGCCGTCAAGCCGTGGCTTCGAACGTGGAAACTCTTTTGCAGGCTATGTGCGTGGAGTATGAAAACGGCTTACAGATTGAGCAGGTAGTGCTCCAGGATGTGAATCCTCCGGAACCGGTTAAGCCTTCTTTCAATGCTGTTAACCAAGCTCAGCAGGAAAGGGAAACGCTGATTAACCAAGCCGAATCTGAATACAATCAGGTGATCCCCCGAGCGAAAGGTGAAGCAGAAGAAACCATCCAGCTGGCTGAAGCTTATGCTCTCAACCGGGTAAACCGTGCCATCGGGGAAGCCGATCGTTTCAGCTCACTTTATGCGGAGTATATTAAGGCTCCGGAAGTGACCAAGAAGCGACTCTATTTCGAGATTCTCGAAAGGATATTGCCTAAGATCGGAGATAAGATTGTGGTTGATGAGAAGGGTAACAGTGTTCTGCCACTGCTCAATCTCGATAAAAAAAATACCACAGCTGCAGCAACACCTGTAACCACACCCCCAGTCAAATAAGCCATGAAAACAAAATACATTCTATACAGCATCGCGATTGCACTATTGCTGATCCTGGTTTTCGACGGCGCATTTGTGCTGGATGAAACCCAACAGGCGATTGTTACTCAGTTTGGCAAACCTGTAGGAGGTTCAAGAACCAAGCCCGGACTTAATTTCAAACTTCCTATCATTCAAAAAGTTCAGCGGTTCGACAAAAGATATCTCAAGTGGGATGGAAATCCTAACCAGGTGCCAACCCAGGATAAAAAATTCATATTTGTCGAGACCTATGCCAGATGGCAGATAACTGATCCCCTTCAGTTTTATGTTCGCCTTCGCGATGAGCGCTCCGGACAATCCCGGCTGGATGATATACTTGACGGGGAAACCCGGAATGCCGTGGCCAGCTTTGAGTTGCTGGATATCATCCGTTCCACCAACAGAACACCCGAGGTTTCTGAGGAGTATCTTCAGGAAATTGAATCGCTGGATACTATAAAAGTCGGACGTGCAAAAATCGAGAAGATGATATTGGAAAAGGCTGGTGCCAGGTGCACTGACCTTGGTATTATCATCCTCGACTTCCGAATCAAGCGTATTAATTATGTACCCGAGGTTCGTGCCAATGTTTACGACCGTATGATCAGCGAACGCAACAGGATTGCCGACCGTTTCAAATCAGAAGGACAGGGTGAGGCCCGTAAAATTCAGGGGAACAAGGAGCGCGACCTGGCACAGATTCAATCTGAAGCGGTGAAACAATCGGAACAGATAAGAGGTCGTGCCGACGCAAAGGCAACATCTATATATGCAGCCGCTTATAACAAAACTGCCGCATCCAGAGAATTATATGGATTCTCAAGGGCCATGGAAGCTCTTGAAAAGTCGTTCGACGAAAAGACCAGCCTGATCCTTACTACGGATAGTGAGATTTATAAGTACTTAAAGAAGATCAAGTAAGTTTTTCCGGGTATGGTCCATAAATTTTTCCTGATCGCCGCGGTACTGCTGATGACAGCTTATCCCGGACGCCTGCATGCCAAGGATGGATATGTGCGTAATCCTGATATTGATGTTGTTCATTATTGTTTCAAAATGTTCCTTAACGATACCAC
>CAIXHD010000384.1 GCA_903919065.1 uncultured Bacteroidota bacterium | reverse complement strand
CCGGGTGCCTCGTCGGGCAATATCGAGCGGCTGGTGGAACGGACCAAATGGTTCGGACCCGCCGGTGTTCGGGCTGTTCTCTGGGTGCAGGGCGAGGCTGATGCGGGCAGGCCCGATTTTACGCCTGCCGCACAATATGAAAAAGAAGCTGCCGAAATGATCACCTTCAGCCGGCAAAAACTGGGATGGCCTGTCGACTGGTTTGTTGCGGGCAACAGCTTTTGCCCGCTCCATGGCGAAGTGGACTCGAAGGAGGGCATAGCTGCTGTACTTAAGGGCCAGAAAGCATTGTGGGATACTGGAGTGGCCTTTCGCGGACCCTATACCAACGACCTTGTAGGTGATGTATCCTACCGGCACGATGGAATTCATTTCGGACCTCGCGGCCTGCTCGCCCACGCCGAACGCTGGTATGCTGTCCTCAGCAATCATTATCAGTGGTGAATCCCGTAACCATGAAATAACAAATTTGATTATGAGTAAAATAATAGTTTTAGGAGCTGGAATGGTTGGAAGTGCCATCGCTATTGACCTGGCAAAGAATCACGAAGTTACCCTTTCTGATATTGATCGGGATCGACTCGCCAGGGTATATGAAAAATGTACACTGATTAAGATCCTTGAACTCGATGTAACTGATAAATCCGCGCTTCAACTGGCTATGAACCCTTTCGAGCTGGTTATCTGCGCTGTACCTGGTTTTCTGGGCTATCAAACGCTTACCGCAATTATCGAATCAGGAAAGAATGTGGTGGATATCTCCTTTTTCTCCGAAAATTCACTGGATCTCGACAAACTGGCTAAGGAAAAGGGTGTTACCGCCATTGTGGACTGCGGAGTGGCTCCGGGAATGGATAATCTACTGCTCGGCTATTTTAATGAAAAGCTAAAATTGACGGATTTTGAGTGTATTGTTGGGGGATTGCCGAAGGAAAAGAAGTGGCCGTTTTACTACAAAGCACCCTTTTCACCGGTGGATGTTTTGGAGGAATATACCCGACCCGCCCGCTATGTTGAAAACGGGCATCTCGTGGTCCGTGAGCCTTTGACCGACTGTGAATATGTGGAATTTGACAAGGTTGGAACGCTGGAATCATTTAATTCCGATGGGTTAAGGTCAATCATTTTTACCATGCCTCATATCCGGAATATGAAGGAAAAAACACTGAGGTATCCCGGACATGTTGAGTATATCAGGGTTTTAAAGGAAGCCGGATTCTTCAGCCGGGAAAAGATTCTGGTGGGCGGTAATGAGGTTTCTCCTTTTGAGGTGACAAGTAGAATTCTTTTTAATGAATGGAAACTGGGGGAACAGGAAGCGGAAATAACCGTGATGCGCGTTTCTATGAAAGGTGGGAACTCAAAAGGCGAAACGGAAAAAGTGGTGTATGATCTGTATGATGAATATTCTACCGATACTCAAACATCATCAATGGCCAGAACGACTGGTTATACTGCAACTGCAGCCGCAAATATGCTTTTGGCCGGCTTGTTTTCTGAAAAAGGAGTTTTTCCGCCGGAATTGGTCGGAAAGCATGAAAAGTGTTTTGAGTATATTATTAACTATTTGAAAGATAGGAATATAAACTATATCAGGGTCAGCTAATCATCAAAAGTTTCAGCAAAATGAAAATCGATAAAGACAAGAAAGAATCGTGCGGATGCGGCGGAAACTGTTCGCCAAAGGTTGATCGCCGTAACTTTTTACGTATTGCCGGTGTGGGCTCAGCTGGCCTTTATGCCGGATTACCATTGATAGCCGGACCATTTTCCTCCTCCGACTTTCAGGATATTGTTCCTATCGATAAAAAGCTCAGCCCGGAATGGGTGAAGAGCCTCTTTGAAAGAGGGAAGCCTCAGGTATATAAAGGGGAAGAGCTCAAATATATAGGTATGCCGGTTGGCGGCATCTGTGCCGGTCAGGTCTATCTTGGCGGTGATGGCAAATTATGGCATTGGGACATCTTTAATCAGCACATGGGAACCGGCGACTCTCACTATGCTCATCCGGTGGAACCTGCAGCCCCGTTTCAGCAGGGATTTGCCTTAAAAACCATCTCGAAAGGTGAAACAATAATCCGGCGGCTCGATAAAGCCGGATTTTCCGACGTGACTTTCCGGGGTGAATATCCTATTGGCCAGGTTGAATATCAGGGGAATCCGGTTTCGGTTTCACTCGAAGCATTCTCCCCGTTTATTCCGCTTTCGGTGGATGAATCCAGTCTGCCCGCGACAATCATGCGTTTCACCTTGAAAAACGTGACCACCGATCCAGTTGAAACCACTCTGTTCGGATGGCTTGAAAACGCGGTTTGCCTTAACCATCGCGATGCCAATGGTAAACGTATCAATCGGATCTTTAACCGGAAGGGATATTCCTACCTTGATTGTATTGCTGAAAAGGTTCCCGTTCCAACGGAGCCTGCCAGACCGGACGTTACGTTCGAGGACTGGAACAGCGAAACGTATGTCGGATGGGTTGCCGAAGGAAATGCCTTTGGAAAGGGCCCGATCAAAAAAGCAGATATTCCCGATTATCAGGGCGATGTTGGTGGTGATACGGACAGGGTGGTGAATTCTCATGCACTCGCCGGAACTACTCCAGAAGTCGGGGCCAGGGATACAGCCATCGGCAAACTGACCAGCAAAAAATTTACAATTGACCGGAAATTCATAAATATTTGGATTGGCGGCGGTGGCCACAAGGATAAAACCTGTGTTAATGTTATAGTGGAAGGTAAACCTGTCCGTCAGGCTACCGGCATGAACGACAATAAAATGAAGCAGCAGAGTATCAATGTTGCTGAGCTGCAAGGCAAAGAAGCTTATCTGCAAATAGTCGATGCAGAAGCAGGCGCTTGGGGAAATATAGGTGTCGGTCGCATCACATTCAGCGATCATCAGGCCGTGATGGAAGAAATGGAAAAGCTGGCCGATTATGGAACGATGGGTCTGGCTCTGTTTGGTGAAAAGGCAAATTACAGTTTTGTTGCTACAGATAATACGGGCATTCTGGGTGGAAAAAGCGGATCCGAAGAATCTGTAACTCTCAGCGAACATTTGGTGGGAGCACTCGGACGCACTATAACATTGAAAGGTGGCGAGTCGGTTGTGATGACCTTTGCCATAACCTGGAATTTCCCGAATCTTACAAACCCTGGCAAGGGGCGCTACTATGCGTCGAAATTTGTTAATGCAGATGCGGTGGCCGGTTATCTGGCCAGGGATCTCAATAAGTTGTATTTTCAAACAAAAATGTGGCGCGATACCTGGTATGATTCCACACTGCCGTACTGGTTCCTCGACCGGACTTTTACCAACGCTTCAACACTGGCCACCTCAACTGCTTTCCGTTTCTATGATGGTAAATTCTGGGGCTGGGAGGGAGTAGGCTGCTGTCAGGGTACCTGTACGCACGTATGGCATTATGAGCAAACGATGGGCCGCATATTCCCTGAACTGGATATCGTTTTGCGCGAGAAAACCGATTTTAATCCGGAGGACAGCTACAAGGGAGATGGCATAATAGAGTACCGCGGAAAAGGAACCGGAGCTGCAATGGACGGTCAGGCAGGAATCATTTTGCGAAGCCTGCGCGATCACCAGATGTCGCCCGACAGTGAGTTCCTGAAGCGCAACTGGACAAAAATCAAGAATGCATTAGAGTGGATCATAGCACAGGATGGAACTGAGGATGGCGTGATCAAGAAGAACCAGCATAACACGCTCGACGCAGAATGGTTCGGCGATGTAGCCTGGCTGAGCGGACTCTATCTGGCAGCCCTGCGTGCCGGTGAGGTAATGGCAATTGAAATGGGTGACCGCGATTTTGAAGCGAAATGCCATCGGATACTGGAAGCAGGCCGTAAGAATTTTGTGGCTAAAATGTGGAACGGCGAATATTTTTATCAGGTGGGCGACCCGGCCAAGGCAAATAAGGTGGGTTCTTACGACGGATGCGAAATCGACCAGGTATTAGGCCAGAGCTGGGCTTACCAGGTTGGTCTGGGTAACGTGTTGCCACAGGAAGAAACACGAAAAGCACTGAAATCCTTGTGGAAATACAATTTTACTCCGGATGCCGGGGCCTATCGGGAAGTATATAAATCAGGCCGCTGGTATGCGATGGCCGGTGAAGCCGGCACCCTGATGTGCAGCTGGCCGAAAGGCGAATCCAAACGGGTGAAAACGAATTACGATTTCTACTTCAATGAATGCATGAACGGTTTCGAGCATCAGGTCTCTGGTCACATGATCTGGGAGAATATGCTTCTCGAGGGTTTTGCCATCGAACGGGCAATCCACGACCGCTACCATGCCATCCGCCGAAATCCCTGGAACGAAGTGGAATGCGGCGACCATTACGCGCGCTCCATGGCGAGTTATGGCGTATTTCTCGCTGCCTGCGGATTTGAATACCACGGACCCAAAGGCCATATCGGCTTTGCTCCGCGATTGACTCCAGATGACTTTAAAGCTCCTTTTACTTCAGCAGTGGGATGGGGGACCTTTGAACAAAAGGCTCAAGGCACAGGGCTCAAGGCTCAAGTAAGTTTGAAGTATGGAAAGTTAAAGGTGAAGACGATTTCGCTGGCGCTCGGGAAAGAAATGAATCCGGGATCGGCAAAGGTTACACTTAACGGAAATGTTGTTGGAAACAGCGTTTCGGTAAAAGATGGGAAAGTGCTGATTACATTAAATGCCCATGTGATCGTTGAGCAGGGAGGGAAACTGTCGATAGAGTGCTAAAACACTCATTGCTGGAGTTTAATGCGAGATAGCGTGGTATTCAGCATACCGGTCAACCGTATCAGGAATGTATTTTTCCCAGCCCGGCCAATTGGGCCACCAGGTGTTGACATATAAATACATGGCATGGGCTGGGAAATTTGATTGATCAGTGAACCGGTCCTTCTCAATCCCATCAATATACCAGGTGATTGCGTCGGGGTAAAAGTCTATCCTGTATTCGTGGTATCCGGTGCTGGGATCAAATCCGAGGGACACGGTATTGTTATAAACCGATTGGCCTGTCAACTTGCTGATCTCCTGTTTCCAAACGGTGAATATAACCTTGCCACTTCCGTCATTCCAGATTTCAATATCAATTTCATCGCCGTAATCTACACCCTGATAAGTAAATAGTGTGGTGATGGTCCCTGGCAGAAACGGACATTTCATGTTAGTTCTGAAGGTCCCGAAACTGTAAGTATAAGGGCTGATGGTTTGAATTTCACCCCCGTTTTTGGTGTTTGCCGGGTGTTTAAGCAATAGCCGCCCATTTTCAATACTAACATTCTTTGGCTGAAACGATCCTAGACCTGGCCTTGCTGTAGTACCCGGTGTCCTATGATTTCCTTTCATCCATTTTGAGGTATCGAAAATGCTGAAATGATCACTGAAATTGAATGCACTGAATGAGTTATCCCTGTCCATATAGGCAAGCCTGATGGCAGACCCGTCTTCTGGTTTTGCATTCCAGACCGCCATTCGAACTTTATAGCTTCCGGAAATTACCTTTGGATCGGGAGGCACAACCCAGGATTTATTCTGAATGGCTGAGGTTTGTCCCGGATATAGCGTTACCGGACCTGAAGGGATATCATACCAGACACCACTCGGGTCCTGGACACTGTAACCGACCCAGAATGTCCATTTTTTTATGCCCGTATTTTTGATAACCAGTTTTGAGGTAACACTGTTGCCAGGATAATAAATACCCTGTGCCGGTTCAAATCGGTGTATGCTGGCTCTCACCGGTAAAATTCCCAGTCTGTGATCAATGCTGAGTAAATTGGAATCCTCCATTATGCCCGATTCTTTTTGGCATGATGAAAAGAGTAGCAAAATTCCACTCACCAGCAATGGAATCCATCTGTCTAATTTTATAATCTTCTTATTAATAGCCTTCCCCTTCCTCAGATTCGAGCCGCAAATGTATCATTTAAAAATCTTTAGCGAATCTGGAATCAGTTTATTATTGCGGCAGGCGATATTATTTTGACGAATGAAATAATTCAGCTCCCCATTTAATTCATTCAATTGATCATCATCGTCGATGGGCTCAATGTCCATATTTGAATTGATCCGGTAAAGGGTCTTGTTGGATAGAAAATAGGGACCGCCAATCAGGTCAAGCATTTCATTTATATTCCTCATAAATGGATACGTGTTAATGCTTCGGAATGATTTGGAAATATCAAGTCCGTGCCCGATCCAGGCAGCTGAAGTTGGCCTGCTGATATATCCTCTGTCATCAAGAAAAGCAACTAATGAAGGGGCGATGTCAAAGTGAGAGACGACGGCCGGGAATTTCTCTGTTATTTTCAGGAGCGGCGAATAGATGATAAGCGGAACATGAAACCTGTCTATCTGGGTGCTGATAGGTATTTCAGGCATACGGTGATCCCCGGTAATTATAAAAATGGTGTTTTCAAATGTGTCCGATTTTTTCAACTCACTGAAGAGATATCGCATGGATTCATCAAGGTAGGTAACCGTGGATAACTGCCTGGTGAACTGGCTGTCAAATGCTTTTGTTTTTTCACTCAGCTTCAGTGATTTTAATCGTTCAACGGTCTTCTGAATGTAATAATCCTGATCCGGAATATTAAAGGGATCATGCATGGCCAGCGTAAGCAGAATATCAATCCTTCGCGAATCAGTGCCGGAAGTCAGGGACTGAAGATATCTGGAAAAGATCTCGCGGTCGCCATAGCCCCAGGTAAATCCGTTACCGGTTGCCGGGAGTTTAATGTATCCGGGGCCAAATTGTTTTATATCAATGATCTGGTCAACTTTCTGGCGGTTGAGGAACATACTCATGTCGTCGAATTCAGCCTCACCACCATAAACGAAAGTAGTGGTGTAATCAGCCTGTTTTTTTAAAAGACTGACCAGACTGATATGATCCGGCATTTTGTCGCCCATATTGGCAAACCCGTGGTCCCCGAACGGCAGGGAACCCAGTATCGAAGGCAAAGCCTGAAAGGTCCGTCCCGAGGTACTCAGACAGTTGGCCCAATAAAGACTTTCATTCATCAGTGAATCCAGAAATGGGGTAAAACTTCCCAGATAGGCTCCTTCGCCACAATATGCCCGGCCGAGACTTTCAACAATAATGAAAACGATATTGGGCGGGGTATTGCCAGTCTTGAAATAGGCCCCCAGAACATCCGGAGTTGTTTCTTCATGCAGAAAGGGATAGTCAGCATTGATGAATTTAAATGGATTGCCATCCCTGTTTGTTGATTTAGGCTTAGCGGTCATTTTTATACCCCTCTGGCTGCCCTGATGAATATAACGGTCAGCTAAGCTTTGGATGAAAAAATTGAGCTTGTTGGCTGCCACGAACATGCAGAATTCATTATCAAATTTTGATGGATTGATTCTGAATGGTTTCAGTGGTAATGCTGTAATTAAAATCAGAATGGTTAGGGTGGCAATTATCCATGGCTTGAGACGGAAGTATACATGATGGATGAATACCCTGGCCATGATAACCAGGTACGCCAAAATAACAAGATAGGGGAGGATGTTGAATTTACCGGAGGCTCCCACGGTATGCGTCATCTCCTTAAAAGTATATCCCAAAAGATCAGCACCCAGCGGAACCCGGGCTGCTGAGAAATATTTTATCAGCAGCATGTCTCCGAGAATGAGTATAAGGCTGATAATGATAAAGAAATATCGGGCTGCTTTCTGACTGAAATGTGCGATGATCAGGAAAGGAATCATCAATGTTGCACAAATCCGGAAAAACAATATCAGGTCGAATTTAAAACCAATCAATAAATAGGTATCACTGCCGGCAGGGTAATTGGAAAAGGTGGAGGTTATGAATAACTCATAAAAGCGAACGGTGAGGATCATGGAAGCCAAAATTAGACTGAGGCTGAGGAATCTTCGTAAATTCCTGATAATCAATTGAACCGATTCGTTTGATTTTAACATGGTTAATTGTCAGAATAATCTTGAAATACCGATATCAAAAGTGTAGTAGCCGGAAAAATTACCGGTCGACCGCTCTTCGTTGCTCCAGATCGCCCCGGCATTAATGATCCAGACATGATTGATGCTGTGATTGAATTCTACGCGCACAGATTGTGTTTTTAGTGCCAGTCGCTGATCTGAATTAATGAGGTTCCGGTTGTCATCAGGCGAAACACCATATCCCAGCCGTAATCCCAAATAGTTTTCAGGGTCGGAAAAATATCGCCGGGCCATTAAAAACCCGGAAACTGAGGTCCCATCGGTTCCCGGAGTGACAAAAGAACGCAGTGATATCCAGTAATTACCAACGTATTTCCCAAGTGTGGCAGTGTAAATGTTCACGTGGCTGGTTTCGAATTGTAAAATCCGCATCCCCAGTGACCCTTCAAAGGATTTGGGGAAATTGTGATACCATTCAGCTCCCATCCGGTTTTTAGGAAATACCTGGCCGTTTGAAAACCCATAATTCAGATACCCATAATTGTTTTCACTGATTTTTGGGTAAGCGTCAATCTCCCCTTGAAATCCTCTGCTGCCATACCGGTCAGCAAGATTCACCCGGGCAATTACAGAACCTAATTTTGTTTTCCTGCCGTATGACAAGGCCGCAATTTGCCAGGGGTCACGTGAAAATGCCTTATCAAATAAGTCAATGGTATAGGTAAGTCTGAAGGTGTTTTTTAATACATCGAGCCGGAATTTCTGCAGTTTATTCAATGCTTCAGCGTTTGCAGGGTTCAACCGGATCAGTCTTTCTATATACTCAATGGCCTTTTCATAGTTTTTCGCCCAATATTCTGCGTCAGCATAGGCATCAAGGGCATCTGAATTTTCCGGGCTGTGGACCAGGACCTCATTGAGAATGATTCTGGTTGAATCAGTCATGGCATCCCAGGCGTAAGCTCTTGCCAGTAAAATGGCTACATCGGTGTTATACTCTTTGGAAAGTAAAGCTTTGCATACCTGGCGTGCCTTGTCGTGCTGACCGCTGAAAGCTAAATGACGGGCTTCCTCATATGTTTGAGCCAAAATTTTATACGATCCTGCTGTTATCAAGAGAAATACTATTAATAAGCAGGACCTTATGCCTGATTTAGCTGGCATGTTATGGTGATTGAGGTTCATGTTGTTTTTGCAAAACCGGCTCGGGGCATTTTTCCCCACGCCTTTTTCTTAAGAATAAAATAATCGAAATTTCCCCGGATTGCCCAGTAAACATTTAACGGATGATAAAGGATTGGCTCAAGCCATGCGGTGAATATCAATCTGATTATCATGCGTTTTTTCTTATATCGATGATAAGCCAGGTGATCAAAAAGTATCGCATAGGTCGAAAACGTAATCGAGAAAAAGTACACAAAAGCCAGCATCACGAAAAAGAACGACCAGTTAGGTTGACCGAGTATCGCGATGATCATGAAATAGATAATCCCCAGAACCTCAATAATTGGGGCAAACCATTCGAAAAACACCCAGAAGGGATGGGAAACCATTCCCATAAATCCGTATTTAGGATTAAAAAAGACTTTTCGATGTCGAAGTAAAGTGTCAATATTTCCGCGCGTCCAGCGATTTCTCTGGCTTCCGAGAACTTTTAAGCTTGAGGGTGCCTCTGTCCAGCATAATGGATCAGATACATAGGGTATCAAGTATTTTATTTTCCTTTCCGCCATATACCTGCGCATGCGGACAACCAGTTCCATGTCCTCGCCAACAGTTTTTGTTAAATATCCACCTGCTGCTATAGCTATCTCCTTGTCGAAAATTCCCAGAGCTCCGGAAATCAGCAGCAGTCCGTCGAGACGGCTCCAGGCCAACCTCCCCATCAGAAAAGCCCTGTTATATTCTATTACCTGGCATCTGGGCAGAAACTTATCGGGAATATTGATCTCAATAAGATGCCCGTTTTCAATTCTGCAGGAATTGGCTATCCTTACTCCACCTCCGGTTGCGATAACTTTCCGATCAGTTTCTTCAAGAAATGGCTTGATCAGTTTTTGAAGGGCAAATGGATCGATAATCGAATCGACATCTATCGAAATAAAATAATCCCCTTTGGCTACGTTAAGTCCGGCATTCAGGGCATCAGCCTTTCCACCGTTGAGCTTATCGATAATGGTGAGGTTGTTAAATGCTTTTTTTCTGGATTTATAGATGCCCCGTATTTCCTGACAATTGAGCTTGTAGTCGATCACGTAGGGAACTTTCTCCAGCTCAAATGCGTCAATGGCTTTCTCAAGGGTGTTATCCTTGCTGCCATCATTGACGACAATTATTTCGAAGCTTGGATAATATAGTGCCAGCAGAGCCTTAATGTTTTCAATTATCGTTACCGCCTCATTGTACGCAGGCGCTATAACAGTAATAACTGGTGCAAAAGGGGAGGCAATAAGTGGATCGTAATGGCTTATTTTGGCGAGATTGGTGCTCCTTTTCAAAACACTTGCTGAAACCATTGCCAGGAACAGGTAACAGGCAAAAATGGCAAGAGCATAGCCAAGGAAAAACGTCTGGAAAATATTTCTTAAATGGTCTGCTAACATGGCTTTTAGTTGCGTTGATCGGTTACATGGGCAATGAATTGTTTAATTTTCAATTCACTTTTAGGGTCAGTAAGTTTTAACCTGTCCAGGCATTCAGGGTTCAGGTAATAGAGTGCCCTGCAAGCTTCTGTCTGTAGGGTTATAGAGCCTGATTTTATAATGTTTTCCAAAAAATCATAATCTTCATTTTCGCCGATATTCCGGAGAGCTTTAACAATCTCTGTCTGGTTTTTTAAAGTCTCTGAGGGGTACCTGTTTTTGAGCAATTCCTTGCCTGAAAACAACCGGAGGGAATTTATCGACTGAATACATAAAAAACGGACCGTTTCATCAGGATTATCCAGCATTTTCAAAATTTCTGATTCACACTCTATCTGTTGAAAATAGATAATCATCCGCAAACTGAATTTTTTAATATTCCTGTTTTCTGATTGCAGATACCCGGCAAAAGAAGGTACGGATATGGGGTGTTTCCGCAAAAGGTAAAAGGCGGTAAGCTGTGTCCAGCGTGTAAAAGGACCGGTTAGCTTCTTAAGGAAATCGAAAGGATTCTCCGGATGAAGAAGGATGTAGGAAGCCTGAGCTTCAGCTGCAACCAGGTCGTCCGGACTGTTGATGTATTGCTCAATAAACTCCTCGGCCCCTTTGGGATATAGATTGGTCAATTCGCGGAATCCAAGTATTTTCTTGTAAAACCGGCTCGACCGTGTCAACCTGATCGAGTCGTTGTAGAGGCCAAGTCTGTAGTAAATATCAGACATAGCGTTGTCAACATCGCCGCGCAGAATTTCCTGAAAATTGACCAGTACCGAGATCAGTATTCTCCTGTTTAATGGTCTTTTGTATCGCTTGAGCTTAACCAGTGTCAGGTCCCAGTCAATTTCGTTAAACAGGTATTTTCGTAGAACTTCTTCGTAATGGTTCGAATATATACTGAAATACCGGTCTCTTCTGTTTTTTCGTGTGTTTGTATAATATAAGGTCAGAATGATCAGCAAAATATTGATCACCAGAAAGATGATTACCAAAATGAAAAGAAATACTAATGGGTAATTATAGCAGGTCTCCACTAATCGGATAAAGAACCTGTGGAAAAATATGGGCAGGTTATCATTTCCAAATGAAATCAGTAAATCCTTTAAATGTTCGGATAAATGAAACATTGACCGATTGTTTTAGAATCATCTCTTCATGGTGAGTAACTTTCTGACTCTCACGTTGAGTTCCATCAAACTGAATGGTTTGATCATAAAGTCATCTGCCCCAAGCTCAAAGGCCTTTAATACATTGTCTTCTGCTCCGCCGGCTGATAAAACGAGAATAGGTGTTTTGTCGTTCTTCTCATCCCGGAGGTGGGAAATAACCTCATAGCCATTAATAAAAGGCATGTACAAGTCGGTAATGATTAAATCGACCTTTGTATGTTCGAGAATTTCGAGGCACTCTTTCCCGTCTGTCGCTTTTAAAATCTCATAGCCTTCGCGGATAAGGTTATGAGCAACAGTTTCTAAAATTAGTTTGTTATCTTCCGCTAATAGAATTTTTTTCATCAATATGTCTTATTGTTGTAAGATACCTTAATAAAAGTACAAAATTTTTCTCCTGATTATGATTGATTCGAAAAAGGTACCGATGATAGTTGTAACGGTTTGGCTTTTTTTCTTCGTTATGACAGCGAATGCTCAGAAACCTGGCGAGCAATGGACCAATGAAAAAGCCTGGAAATGGTATAATCAGAACCAATGGGTGTGCGGGTTTAATTATATTCCTGCCAATGCAATCAATTATACGGCTATGTGGGACAAGACAAGCTTTTCCCCTGAGCTGATTGATAAGGAGCTGGCACTTGCTGAAGCCACAGGATTTAACACTTTGCGAGTAGTCTTGCAGTTTATCGTCTGGGAAGATGACCCTGCCTATTTTCGCGAAACATTTGCCAAGTTCCTTGCAATATGCACTAAACACAAGATTCGGGTGATGCCAGCCTTGTTTGATGATTGCGTTTTTGGTGAAAATATTGATCCGGTTTTGGGCAAGCAATCCGAACCCCGCGATGGATGGTATGCGTGGGCATGGTCTCCCAGTCCGGGCACTACGATGGTAAAAGATCCTTCCACCTATCCCAGGATTGGGAAATACATAAAGGATATTATCGGTGCCTTTAAAAGTGATCCGGCAATTTTAGCCTGGGATCTTTATAACGAACCTTCAACCAGCGCTTTGAGTGATAAATCATATCTTTTAATTCATAATGTTTTCAGATGGGCCCGGGAAATTAATCCCATTCAACCATTGACACTGGCATACTGGGATGGAGATCCTGTTCTTGACAAGATAATTTTTGACAATTCGGATATTATCACCTTTCATTGCTACTCGGAAAAGAATGAGGTTGAAAAGCTGATCAATTCATTGAAGATGCAAAAGCGTCCGTTGATTTGCTCAGAGTGGCTTAATCGTCCAATGGGATCTACAGTTGAGAGTGTTTTGCCATTGTTTTTTAAGGAAAAAATCGGAGCCCTTCATTGGGGCCTGGTCAATGGTAAAACTCAGACGAACCTTCCGTGGGGACACCGGCCTGCCAATCTGCCTTATCGGAGCATCTGGCAGCATGATCTGTATACAAATGACTATAAGGAGTATAGTCCCTATGAGATCAAGCTTTTTAAATCGTTGATCACAGAGGCTAAAACCATGCGTTCATTGATATCTGATGAAACTGTCCGTAAAGTTCAGGCTGATCTGATTAAAATGTACGGGGAGAAAAACGGAGAGCGCATTTCAAATGGTACCGCTCAACTATCAAAAAACTGGCGAAATACCGATGGCTCGGAGGTGGATTTTGTAAAGTTTTGCATGGAAAATTTTCTCGTTGATAATGACCTTAAATCAAATTTTCAGCTGATTCAGCAGAATCTGATGTTGCAGAACGGCTATCTTTCCAAAATCCGGTTTGGATTTTCTGAGTCGAAAAACTTTACCGATAAGAAGGAGGTCAGGGCCGATCAGTTTTTCAGGAATAGTATTCCCGGGGCCGATCCTTACCAAGGAAAACTTGCTCAGTTTATCCAACTGAATTTTCCGTTTTATTCGTTCGATGAGAAAAGGCTGAATGGGAAAACCTGGACCCGGCAGGAATGGGCGATGGTTCGTCTGGGTGACAGATATTCCGAAAGAGGTAATCCTGATTTCAAAGCTGAAGCTGGTGAGGAGGTTAAAGAATTTCAGGAATATATGGGGAAATACTTCTTTCGCATGGATCATATCTGTATGCCTGACATGACTTACCCATTTGCAAAAGCATTGACACTTCACAGCCATTTTGGCCTGAGAGATAATCTGAAGGGTGAATATTCAAGACCGGATGGCCTGGCCCGACAGGAATTAACCGGAAAGATTATTGAGCATATCACACAAGGAACTGTTCCGGCTGAATTTATCCATGATACCGCTGCACGCTGGAATCCGTGGACCAACCAATTGTTTAAAATGGAATCGGGTAAACTGGTGCTGGTAGAATTTACCGTGGAAGGCACAAAAAGATATGCCGGGTTGTTATCTGCATTTAAAAACAAAAGTTCAGAGGATCAGCAGTTGCCTGATCAATCCACTGTTATAAAGCGAACCTTCGAGAATTCAAATTTTGAGGTGGAAGAGGTTGAAACCCTGATCCGTAATTTCCTCTCCGACCCGGTTATTGCTTCGGTCGGGAAAATAGTGTCAAAACGATTGGGTCGGCCCATGCAGCCTTTTGATATCTGGTACAGCGGATTTCAAGGCCAGTCTGCATTTTCGGTGAACAAGCTCGATTCGATAACCCGATCAAGATATCCTGATGCCGCTGCATTGCAAAAGGATCTTCCGTCGATTCTACTCAGAATGGGCTTTCCTGAATCAGAAGCTAACTATGTTGGAACTCATGCCAAAGTGAGGCCGATATCGTCAGGCGGATATTCCGACGAGCCTTTCATGAGGGGCGATACTTCATTGATGACAACGGTATTCAATCCTGATGGGCTCGATTTTAAAGCATACCGGATTGCCATGCATGAGCTTGGCCATGTTGTTTGCGGAGTATATTCCACAAAATATATCGATAACAGCATACTTGCCGGAGTGCCAACTGGTGGAATTACTGAGGGGTTTGCCGAAATGCTGGCCTATAAAAATATCGATGGCCTGGGGTTAACTCAGCAAGGGCTCAACAGTCAAAAGGATATGCTTGCCCTGGCTTCCTTGTGGTACATGCTCGATCTGGGAGGACAGTCTCTGACAGATATCGAGACCTGGAAATGGATGTACGCACATCCGAATGCCACACCGGCTGACCTGCAGTCTGCCGTACTGAAAATCAGCGGGGATATCTGGAATCAGTATTATTCACCAGTATTTGGTGGCATAAGGGATCAGCATATTCTTTCGATCTATAACCACTTCATTACCGGAAGCCTGTATCTGTTTAACTACTTCTTAGGGAATGTCATCATGTTTCAGCTCTATGATAAATTCATGCCCAATAATCTGGCCAGAGGACTAAAGGAGGCCTGTAAAGAAGGAAATACATTGCCGGAATTATGGATCGAACATGCAGTAGGACAAAAGCTGTCACTGGAACCTTTGCTGAAAACCGCTAAAGAAGCCGTTGTCAGGTTTAAGTATTAGAACTTTTGAAGCTATTTTATCAGGGGATCGATAAGGTTTACCTTTAATAACATCAGTTTATCGATAAGAAATTTTCGTTTTGAATCTCTGAGAATCCAGAAAATCACTCCGCTTATCAAGGCTGCAAAGAAACACCATACCGAAGTTAGATATTGGGTGAAGAATATTGCGGTAACAGCGCAGGAGAAAAACATAAGAAATCCCATAAAATGGGTTCTCTTAATGCTTGAAATAAATAGTGGGGTAATGCTGGCGATCAGGTAGGCCGCAAAGGCAATATATTGCATTGAATCGGGGAAATCTGTGTTGTATTGAATATGGAAGCCAACTATTTCAGGGTTGACATTGAACATCAATAAACAATAAGAATAGTACAACGATACTGATATTCCCAGATAGAGCAGGTAACGTATGGCTCTTTTCTTTTTTTCATTTACCTCCATGACCAGAACGGACAAAGGAATAATTATCGGCCAGAGCACATCTGCCATTACCAGGAACAGATATGTGCTGAATTTTAGAAGATCACCATGACCGGGATTGGGTATCGTCAGCCACAAGATTCCTTCGGTAACCTGCTGCAGTCCAAAAAACAATGGAATACAGGCAAATAGAATCTGTGATGATTTATGAACTTTGGTTACAGTTACAACACCAATTGCTGAGATGATGACACCTCCTGCAAAACTTGCTTCGGCTGAAAAACACATTTTATTTTTATAAACACCGGTTAGTATAGTACTTGTCAACCATCGCAAACAAATCGTCTTTGCGGATCGGTTTAGTGAGGTAATCGTTGCATCCAGCTGCCAGCGCTCTCTCCTTTTCTTCAAAGGTGGCATAAGCTGTTTGAGCAATGATGGGTATTGAAGGATAGTTTTCCCTGATCTTTTGAGTGGCTTCAATGCCACCTAACTGCGGCATCTTCAAATCCATAAATACCAAATCATAGTTCTTCCCTGATATCATGTCGATCACTTCCTGACCATTTTTTGCACGGTCAACTACCTTGGCTTTATTCCGTAACAGTACATTCAGGTAAAGGAAACTATCGGATTCATCTTCGGCAATCAGAATGGAGCAGTCTTTCAGGTCTCTTGTTTTCAGGTGAATACCGATTTCTTCAGTATTAGTTTTTTCAGGTACAATTGCTGGTAGAGTGAAAAAGAATCGTGAGCCTTTATCCTGCTGCGAAGTGAAGCCGATCTTGCCCCCGATCAGATCGATAAGACCTTTTGCAATGTTCAGCCCTAAACCAGTACCTCCGATAACACTCGAAATCGCTTTGGAGCCACGGAAGAACGACTTGAAAATATGCTCCTGCTCATTCTCGGGTATACCAATGCCTGTGTCTGAAATGTAAAATTCAATTTCTCCGTTTTGTTCCAATAATCCAACTTCAATCTCTCCATCGAAAGTGTATTTTACAGCATTCGAAGCCAATATGTTGAGTACCTGGCTGATCTTATCTACATCAGAGCGAATAGTCAGGTTCATTAACTTTTCCGGGATATTCAGTTTTGCTTCAAACCCGTTTTCCTTACCTGGAGAGTTAACCGACCTGAAAAGCTGGGTTAACATTTCAGCCGGATTGAATTCATTATTCTTTACCTGGTATTTTTCACTTTGAAGCCTGGAGGCAAAAACAACATCATCAATAATATTTAAAAGCTGATTTGAGTTTTTATTAATGAGTGATATGTATTTTTCTTTTTCCGGACTTTCCGCATCAATCAATAAGTTGGAAAATCCCACAATTGAATTCATCGGAGTCCTGATTTCATGACTCATATTGGTGAGAAATGCCGATTTCAGACGATCACTCTCTTCTGCTTTTTCCTTGGATGTAACAAGCTCTGTAACCATATGCTTCCGTGCGGTAATATCTTTGTCAGCACCGCGATAACCTGTCAGGTTCCCATTTCCATCAAGCATGGGAACCCCTGTGGTTTCAAGGATAACCAATTTTCCGTTTTTATGAATGTTGGGATTCTCGAAGTTCTGGAACGATTCCTTTTGCGCAAATACACCGAAAGCCGTATTCTTTAAACCTTCCTTAAGCTCGGGTGGGAAAAAATCATAAAAGTGCTTTTTGCCGATAAGGTCCGCTGGCGTATAACCCAATATGTTTTTCAACATCGGACTAACATAGGTGTACAAGCCATTGGTGTCAACCTCCCAAACACAAACTCCGGAGCTTTCAGTGATTTGCTTCAGCCTCTCTTCATTGAGAACCATATTCTCGACCATCGACCGGAATTTCTCTTCACTTTCCCTGAGTTTTTGCTCTGATTGCTTCTGCTTTGAAATATCACGGAAATGCCAGATTCTTCCGGAATAAATGCCGGAAGGACTGAGGATTGGAGATGTATAAACGTCAAGAATCCTGCCATCTTTTAACTTTATTTCCTCTTGTTTGATTAAATCTTTGTGTTCACTGAGAACGTTGATGCTATTGCGAAATTCCTCAGAATCAGTCAGCCTGTCAAACATATATTCCAAAGCCCTTGCTGAATTGATAGAATTAAAGATGTCCTCCGGGATTTCCCATAATTCAAGGAAATACCGGTTGT
>CAIXHD010000383.1 GCA_903919065.1 uncultured Bacteroidota bacterium | reverse complement strand
TCGCCTCCGGGATATCCCAGAGCATTGCCTGCAACTTGCTTTGTAGACCATCAGCCATTGGTAATGTTTTAATTATTACAAATATAAGACTCTTTTTTTATCCTTGTCGAGAATATGAAGGTGGGTGCTTTCTCCAAGAAGGCTTTTTCAGAGTTCCGTGGATCTCTGAAAACCAAAGTATCATGATTACCAAGTCACTACTATCTTTAAGCAAACTCCGTGTTTTTCTGTGTTCCGTGGTTAGTGCTAATTGCTGAACTTTGTACTATAGCGTAAAGGTGCTCTCAGTAACGGCGGTACGACAGCATAAAGGTCCCCGCTTTCGCGGGGATGACAGAAAAGGGAAACTACGTTGGAAGCATTCTGGAAGAACGCTTTTGTGGAAATGGGTGAAAGAACGGTTTTGCATGCACCAAAGTTGCCGACTGCCAATTGAGAACTGAGAACTGAAGACTCCTATAGTTATGTTTATAACTTTTTGTATATTTGTATAAAGCTATAATCATGATTAAAACTTTTTGGGATTTGGAAAACAGGGGTTTGATCCTATCCAGGGAATTGTATCAGCGTAAAATAAAACCTTTTGCCGGGCAAAATCTGGTAAAAGTTCTGACCGGACAGCGGAGGGTTGGGAAAAGTTACATTTTATATCAGCTGATGAAGGATTTGAGGGAGAAGGACCCCTCCATGCATGTTATTTATATCGATAAAGAGGATATGGCATTTGATCTGATCAGGAATGCACAAGACCTTGACGAATACGTAAAAAAAGAAACGCAAAATGGCGTACAAAATATAATCATAATTGATGAAGTACAGGAGATTGAACATTTTGAAAAGGCGCTTCGGAGCTTCATTCTGAATCCTGCCTTCGATGTATATTGTACCGGCAGCAATGCGAATCTGCTTTCATCTGACCTGGCTTCGTTATTAGGTGGCCGGTATATTGAAATCCGGGTTTTTGGTTTGGGTTATCTGGAGTTTCTGCAATTCAACCGATTGGAAAACCATCAGGACAGCCTGCTCAGGTACCTGCGTATTGGTGGGATGCCACACCTTCATCGATTACCCCAGGATGAAGAAATACAGTTTGAGTATTTACGCAACCTCCTTAATACCATACTATACAAGGATATAGTCCGGCGATTTGGTATTCGGAATATCCGATTCCTTGACCAGCTGATCCGATTTCTGGCCAGTCATTGCGGAAGTATATTTTCTGCAAACAGCATCAGTGATTTTCTGAAGTCGCAGCATATCCGGATGGCTCCTAACCAGATTCAGGTTTATGTGGAACATCTGCTCTCCGCATTTCTCATTGGCAGATCGGAGAGATATGACTTATCCGGAAAACGCATATTTGAATTTGGCGAGAAATACTATTTCGAGGACCTTGGCTTGCGTAATACATTAGTGGGGTTTAAAACCAGTGACATAAACCAATTAATTGAAAATGCAGTATTTAATCATCTTCAGATGCTTGGCTACCAAGTTACTACCGGCCAGTCAGGTAAGGTAGAAGTTGACTTTATCGGAGAGAAGAAAAACGAAAAAATATACATCCAGGCCACTTATCTTCTTGAATCTGCAAGCACTGTTATGCGAGAATTCGGCAATCTGCTTTCAATCAAGGATAATCACCCCAAATGGGTAGTCTCAATGGATCCGCAGGGTACCTCGTCCTATGAGGGGATAAAGCATATCACGCTCAGGGAATTTTTGAGCAAAGAGTCTTTAGAAGGATGACATCCGAAGACCAATTCTGTTCCCGCCCCACGCTTTCGCGGGGGCAGGCTTTTCGCGGGAATGACAGAAAAGGAAAACTACGTTGGATGCATTCTGAAAGAACGGTTTTGCGTAAATTTCTGAAAGAACGCTTTTGTAGAAATTTCTGGAAAAATGCTTTTGCATGCACCGAAGTTGGCTGCGGACTGCAGGC
>CAIXHD010000382.1 GCA_903919065.1 uncultured Bacteroidota bacterium | reverse complement strand
TGATGAAATCTGATTTCTTGCTCATTTTTCTTTAAAGGTTACTTGTCTGAGAATTGTTCCGCCCATTGGTACCATCTCAACCTGTTCTGGCTGCATGGTTTTGGGATTGATAAGATCGGCCTTAAAAATCAGTTTCTTCGGATCGGCTTGTTCAATTTTGCCATTCGGATTAAAAAGATATTCGATTTTTTCCCTGGCAACGACTTGTAAATCTCGAAAACCGGGCAATGGAAACTCTTTGGTTATGCTCTGGTTGCCTTCGACAGGATGTGCCAAAACCAGTGGGCCGTAGGTATAATAGGCCTGCTTTTTAATATCGTGCCTAAGTTCAATTTCAGGAGTAAATTCAAGAACTGCCTCCTCGCCATTCTGCCATGTTTTCGTCACAAGAATATAATTTCCCTTGTCAGTGTGCGGCAAGTTCAGGCTAACTCCTTTGGCCCAGGCAGGTATCCTGAATTTTACGGTGAATTTCAGCGGATTATCCAGTGTGAATTTAAATCGTATGGTATAATTGTTAGGGTAACCGGTAACCTCTTCTATTTTGACCTTTTGATTTCTAATGGAGGTTTCCAAAACAGACGGACCATATAAAGCCGCTACCAGTCCGGCTCCGTCGCGCATCCACATGGAACGCACATAATATGGAGCTATCCGGCCGGCATTTGGAATACAGCAAACAGCAACATCCTGGTGAACAGGTGAATATTTATACCGGGTTTGCCGTATTACCGGAATGGTATCATTAAGTGGTCCGCACATGTACCATGAATTATCCGACTTCAGGTAAGCGATAGAACTCTCGGTTGGATGTCGTGCCCCCTGAGCCGCATTAAAAAACAATTTTTCAATTTTATCTCCAAAATCCGGCTTTCCCGTTTTTTGCAGCAAAAGGCTATAAGAATCAAGCAGCTCATGGATCGAACAATATTCATAGCCCGTTTGTGAGGCATCTGCTTTCCGGCCACCGATCCATTCATCGCCCACGGGTCCGCCCGATGGAGAAGTCACCGAATCGATTCGGCGGAGGTAAATATCGAGAGCCTTTTTAAGTTTGATATCCCCGGTGGCATAATACGCAACTGTGAGGCTGCGCAGGTGCTCATAAGTATGCACGCCGTGGCCTTTGAGCTTATATCGGGGATTGAGGATATTATCCAGACAGATATCCTCTTCCATCAATTTGCTTTTTGAGTAGTTCAGATAAAGAAATGCTGCATAATCCAGATATTCCTGTTTCCCGGTCAGCTGATGAAGCCGATCGAGCACATCGGTAAAAACCAGTCCGTGACAGATTCCGGCAAAGGATTTCTGCACCCCAAACGGATCAGAATCTTTGATAGGATAGTTAGCCATAACATCCTTTGCTGCCCGTTCAATGGAATTCAGAAGCAGGTGCCGGTCGCCGGTTCCGGATTCACAGCAGGCGAGCATTCCTCTCAAGAGTGTTGCTTTGGCCCACAATTCACCATTTTCACTCTTGAAATTATAACGGAGCTTTTTATCATAAATGCCCAGGTAACCATTACTGTCCTGGGTGCTAAGGATATGTTGCAGATAAGTGCTGATTTTGCTGAGTTGTTCGGTATTGCCGGTCAGTATTGCCTGCCGGATCTCACCGTCGCGCCAGTTCGACTGGGTTTCGCTGTTCCACCAGAGGTACTGAATCTCCCAGTCTGCACCCTCTTTGATGTTTCCAACATCCTTGTTCTTGTCGCGTTTAGACAGACGGTTTATCCCATAAATATCATCTTTGGTGGTCAGGTCGGGGACCAGCTCATCCAGATGACCGGTAAATCCTGCCAGGTCGCGATCCATTTGTTCACGTATCCAGCCTGTGGGTTTTACCTCGCCAAATTGCAGATATTCAAATTTTTCCTGCCTGTTCATACAGCCTGAAAGGATAATAATTCCGGTTAATGCCCACCATTTCACTGGTTATCAATTTATTGTTCCAACAGCAAAGATCTCAGATCGTCCAGCTGCCTTTCGGTAATCCCGGACCTCATGAAGTACTTATCGATTCCGCCGTATTTCTGCTCCACTTTTTTCATTGCGGTGATAAGGTATCTCTCCCGGACTTCAAAGGCTGCCTGAAGATTACTTTTCGGGTAAAGTCCCGCTGTAAAGAGGTGCAGCCTGTTCATGAGTTTACTGATCTTCGGCATCAGAAATACGTTCGATTTAAGATATTCCGCGATGATGGCATCGCGGTCCATTCCGAGGAACCACTGGATCATGGCAGCGGCAAAACCTGTGCGGTCCTTGCCGGCATGGCAATGAATGATAATCGGAAGTGCGCCAGGGGTAAGCATCAGGTTAATCATTTTACCCATCGGTTCCACCATCATGTCGACCATATCGCTGTAAACGCCATTGATAACATCCATTATTCTATCGTCGGCGTCGCGCTTGAGCCAGAGTGGCCGCAAGCCGTCGCGCGTCAGTCTGTCTATATTGCATGGCATGGATATCTTTTCTCTGCCGGGTAAAAATGAAGGCTTCCGCTCCTGCTCCTCCATGGAACGAAAATCTATTACATATTGAATATTCAGGGATTCAATATAAACACGATCAGCATCGTTGATTTTTTGCCAAACACCCGACCTGTAGAGTAATCCTTTGCGGACTTTCATTCCATCCCTGGTGAGTCCACCTCCAAAATCACGAAAATTTATCCTGCTCAGCATGTATCTTTATATTATTTACCGAAATCGTCCGGTACCCTGATAGCAACAATCTCGCCTGTGACACATACATCGCCGTCGGCCATAAGGCGTGCTTCAACCGTT
>CAIXHD010000381.1 GCA_903919065.1 uncultured Bacteroidota bacterium | reverse complement strand
GTCAATGCCACGGATACTTATGAATACAGTATCAATAATGGAGGTGCCTGGACAGCTTATACATCAGGATCGACCATTAATACCGCCTTAGCTACCGGAAATGTTCTTATCCGGGCCAGCCGGTCATCCGGAAGTTATGGTTGCAGTCCGTCCGGACCCATCACCATTGTAAACTGGCCGATTTCCTCAGCAACTGTTTCTCCTATTTTAGGCGTTGCCAGTCCTGTGAGCGGCAGCACAGTTTGTGCAAGCGCGAACAGCGGCTCAGTAACCGGTTCCGGTGGCTCCGGTGGCTCAACAGGGGCTGCGAATGAATATCAGTTAAGTATTGACGGAGGCAATACCTATTCGGCATATACCAGCGGGGCGGCCATTAATACTACCTCTGCAACAGGGAATATAATCGTTCAGGCGCGGAGGACAGGAGGAAGTTACGGATGTTCCGATACAGGTTGGACTACCATCTGTACCTGGACTATGAATCCGCAACCCGGAATAACATTAGGATCGAATCCAAGTGTTAATCAGGGTACCACCTCGGCCAGTCTGACTTATAGTGCCACCACAAACAGTCCCAACCAATACAGCATCGATTACGATGCAGCAGCCAATACCGCCGGATTTATCGATGTAACAAATGTCACTCTCGGGGCAAGCCCGATAACACTCACCGTACCTGCAGCACCTGCACTCGCCACCTATAATGGTATTCTTACTGTTCGAAACAGCACAACCGGATGTGTTAGTCAGGGTTATGCAATTTCTGTGACAGTTGGACTGAATTTATTAAATGCTTCCTTCTTGTCGGCAGCTCAAAGTAGCCTCAATGAATCCGGAACCATAACCGTTTCGGTCATCTTGTCCGCCGCCAGTGCCAGCGCAGTAACGGTGCCTTTTACAGTAAACGCTTCCAGCACAGCCATCGGAGGCGGAACAGATTATACCATTACTTCTAGTCCGATTACGATTCCAGCTGGTGAAACAACCGGCGCCATCACAATAACCATTGCAAATGATGCATTGGACGAGAGCGACGAAACAGTTGTCATAAACATGGGAAGTCCCAGTAATGCTATCCTTGGAGCACTAACCACGCATACAGCAACTTTTACCGATGATGATCCTTATCCTACAGGTTCCATTGCGGTTAACAGGGGTGGTATATCAACCGATCCCGCTTCATTGGTAAATAATGTCCTCCTTAACGGGTGCCTGGTAGCCAGTAATATTACTTTTTCCGGAAATGCTGCACAAATCGGTCACTTCACAAGTGGCGGATCCTCTTTGCCGATTGCGGAAGGGGTTATTTTGTCAACCGGAAATGTAGCTTCTGCCGAAGGACCAAATAAGGATTTTGGAACCACCGCGCAATACGCGGGTGCCGGCGATACCTATATTAATACCATCTCGGGGGGGACATCTTATGATGCTGCAGTTCTTGAATTTGATTTTATTCCGGAAGGTAATGTCATCCAGTTCAACTATATTTTTGCTTCTGAAGAATATGCGGAATTTGTTGGTGAAGTGTCCAATGATGCCTTCGCATTTCTTTTGAGCGGTCCGGGCATTACAGGTACGGAAAATATTGCCCTTATTACGTCGACCGCAACACCAGTTTCCATTAATACTTTACATGGTCAGGGAAATCAAACAGGTACTTCCTTCCCTTCGGAACTGCTGGCTTTACTTCCTTATCCAACTAATTTTGGAGTTCCATATACCAAAGTGACTGACGATGCTATCGGATATTTTGGAACAGCCGGAAGTCGTTATTATTACCAGATTACTCCAATCAATAATGCTGCCAGTCCTCCGGTAAATGCAAGTTATTATGTTGATAACGGTCAATTTATCGACCGCGACATCATTGCATCGAATGGACGCAAACAGGTTCAGTATTTAAACCAGAGCGGACAGGTAGGCTCCTCAGAAATGGAATTCGACGGCAGAACGACAAAGTTAACCGCTTCGCATGCGGTAACTGCATGCCAGACATACCATATAAAGATTGTTATTGCCGATGTTAATGACCAGAAGTGGGATTCCGGAGTGTTTCTGGAAGCAAAAAGCTTTACCTCAAACGAGGTGGCGATCTCCAGCCATATCGGGGCTATTGCCGGCGATGCCACGAATATGTACGAAGGGTGCGAAGGTAGTTTTATCCGTTACCAGCGGGCTGACGGAGCCGATAACAGCGCGGTATTTACTTTCCCGGTAATCCTTGCAGGTACCGCTACTAACGGGGTCGACTTTGTTTATACCACTTCTGGCGGAACGATCATTGGTGATGGTACCTTCCCCGGCACTGCCACCATTCCAGCCGGACAGGATATTGTGGACTATTATTATAAAGCTCAATCTGATGGACTTATCGAAGGAAATGAGACCATTGTTTTCAAGGTAAGCAACGGATGCCCTTGCGATCCACTGCCGACCTATCTCGAAAAGACAGTAACAATTGTTGATGTACCTCAGATTCAGGCTTCCACAGTCTCAGTTATCCAGTGTGTTTCGTCAGGTAATCCTGTAGCCAACATCACTATAAACATGCAGGGCGGACTAAATCCGAACGACTATCAGTACAGTATGGATGGAGGGACTTTTCAGGCAAGCAATGTTTTCACCTTAAACAGCGCTGTGGCCGATGGATCAGATATTATCGGAACCAGTCATTATGTGACCGTTAAGGACCAGTATTCCTGTAACTCAATCACGGAAAATAATATTATTATCCCGTCAATTGCTCCATTTGCAGCTCAAGCCGGGTCCGATATTTCCATGTGCGAAGGACAATCCGGAGTTCAACTGAATGGATCGGGCGGGCTATATTATACCTGGACCATGACAGCAGGATCGCCCGCAGACGGAACCTCATATCTGTCAGGTGTCTCGGTTGCAAATCCGACCATCAGCAATTCTATCCCTCCGGGTACTTATTGGTTAACGCTAACCGCTCAGGATGTTCCGGGTGATTCTCCTTCCTGTCATGGGCACGATGATATGATTCTTACTGTTAAGCCCCGACCGGTTGTGTCAGCTTCTGCCAATACCTATTCGGGATGCAATGGAACAGGTATTCAGTTGGCTGCAAGTGTAATAGCTGGTGCTTCCTATTTATGGAATCCCGCCACGGATTTAAGCAACTCAACGATAAGCAATCCGGTTTATACCCCTGCCATCAGTTCCTATCTGGCACAATTTTTTACAGTAACTGCAACGGGTTCAAATGGGTGCAGTACCTCGGCAAGCACCCCTGGTATTTATGTTTATCCTTCGCCACTTATTACTACCGGCGCTATTGTTGATGCTACATGCGGTGCGGCTAATGGTTCTGCCACGGTTTCAGCCAGCTCCCCGGGAACAACACCAGCGCCTTCATTATCCTACTTGTGGGATGCAGCGGCCGGGAATCAGGCATCTGCCACCGCAACAGGTTTGGCAGCCGGTACCTATACAGTAACCGTAACTGATACCGACCATGGCTGCTCAAGTACTAAACTGGTTACCGTAGCTTCAGCGGCAGATGTGACCCCGCCGACCGCCGTTTGCCAGGCTATCAGCGTTACACTGGATGGCTCAGGGAACGCAACCATCACTCCGGCTGATATTAACAATGGTTCCTCGGATAATTGCACAAGTGCAGGAAGCTTGATAATGTCATTGAGCAAATCAACTTTTAATTCCAGTGATATAGGAACCCCGGTTGATGTTACACTAACTGTAACGGATGGATCCGGAAATACCAGTACTTGTCAGACCACTGTAACCGTTAGTTTCCCGGCAACGTGCGGAGCCGGAGGATCGCAGACCATCTATAAAGAAAGTTTTGGAACAGGAACGATTAACGGAGGATATACCCCTACTGGAAGTGCTGTCTACACAATCTCGTCAATGCGTATGAGGGTTCTCACCAATTCAAACACGAGTGATTTCTTTCTCTCCAGAACTATTGATATATCCAGCTATACCAACCTGAATGTCTCGGTGAGCATCCCTGCTCAAAATGGATTGGATGCTGGATCAGATCCGATTCAACTTTGGTACTCAGTTGATGGAGCTGCTTTTGTGCAATTTGCTAATAATGGGTTGCTTTATGGGACTACCACAGGAACATCATGTTCATATATACCAAATGGGCTCAGTGTTCAGATTAAGATTCTTTGTTTGCAAAACGGGGCAACCGAGTGGCGTGAATTTGACGATGTTACCCTCACTGGTGATCCGGCCATGGAAGCTACAGCGGCTATTACCAATGTTACCTGTAACGGAGATGCCAATGGGGCGATAAATGTGTCTGTAACAAAGGGAGTTGCACCATATACCTATGCATGGACC
>CAIXHD010000380.1 GCA_903919065.1 uncultured Bacteroidota bacterium | reverse complement strand
CAGGCTGCCAACGCGGCGTACGATGTTCCCAAACGTCTGCCTGGCATTCCGACAAATGCTGCACCCTATTCAGACTATGCGCCGTATTTATGCTATCCCGGATCCGATAAATATTATTCTTTTCCCGGCATCCGGGATCCCTGGGTCTTCAACCGGGCCATGGTTTGGCTGGAACAGAAGGACGGCGTTGACGGTCCTCCGATCTGCTACAGCGGAGGCGAATCAGTGTGGCTCAGCGGAAAGCAACAGGCCTCCATCTGGCGTGGCGGAACGATCACGGAGAACGCCGACAACTCGACCACTTTCTCAGCGGCACCTGCCGATGAGGGGGTTAAGCTGCCTTTCTTTACCGGTACGGTTGATCCGGAAATCATGAAGCTCTCTATCGGACACGCATGCACATCGCCGTTCCAGTTCAACCTGGAACAACATCCGAAGGCGATTCTGGAAGTCACCGATGCGTCAGCGCCCTGGCGGTTCATGGTCGTACTCAAGGGACGCGAAGGCAAACCTTCATACATCTGCGACTGGAAGACCGGCGCCGGTAAACTGGAGGTGGACCTGCGGCATATCTATCGGACGCTGGGCTACGAAGGCAATTTCGCCCATGTCTATTTCCTGTTTTCCCTCGTCGGACCACAGGACAGCCCCAAGTCTGCGACCTTCAAGCTGCAAATGGCCGGGGAGGGCGCGGTCATTTCCTCCCTGCCGGTGATCCGGACCGATCAACGGCAGCGTCAGGAAGGCATTCCGCTGGCGTGCATTGTCGTTGATGAACAAGCCCGGAAACTGGGCGAAGGGACGGTAGCGGTCAAGGCCAGAGTGAACGGGAAGACCTATGCGATGAAGGAAACCGGCGGGATCTGGCAGACGCGCGTCTACGACCTGCCCGTGGGCGATCATCGTGCCGCCCTTGAGGCTGAATGGCTCGGGAGCGAAAAGAAACGGATCGCGATGCTGGATGTTTCCGTCACCGACGGAAAATTCATTGGTTTCGATACCACAAGGAGTTTACTCACCTACGATGGAAAACCAATGCCTCCAATGGCGGGTTCGGAGACCGGCAAGCTGATTTACCGGCAACCAGATTCGCCCGGTGAGTCACTCATATGCGGAGAGCAGGAATGGAGTAAAGTTGTCGCAGCGGCCAAAGGCGGTAAGTTGGATATTGCCGACCGGTGGTGGGAAGGGCTTAATGAGAAAGACCAGGAAAAGCAGGCGGCGTATCTGGCCTCCTGCGGTTTCAACCTGATGCATTTGAGCAGCTGGTGGCACCATTGGGAAAGGACGGAGTATCTCGACCATGTTGCCCCATATGGAGTCGAACGACTGGCCGGTACACTTCGCGCCAACAGAAAGCACGGCGTATTCTTGTATTTCAATCTGGCCAATCACCACCCGACGGAAGATGGTTGCGTTCCATACCAACAACAGGTGGATGCGGGAATCCTTAAGTGGTCCTACTCGCTGGAATCCGGCTGGGTCAAAACCTACCTGGGCTACGCAGCCTCCTTTGCGCGGCTGTTTAGCGACGAAACCTCCTTGCTGGCTGTCTCCGCCGATGGTGAACGGGACCGGGATACCCGGACGGGCACCCGTGACTTTGTGAACCAAACCTATGACGTATATCGCGCCGAGGACCCGAACCATTTGGTCATCACCGAATTCGATGTGTTTGACGACCCCATGGCCGTTACTGCGTTCAAACCGAAACCTGCCGGTTTCCGGACCTACACCTGCCACGACCGTGACCGGCCCTACGCCGAGCTTAACATCCGCCTGATCTCCGGAAAGTATAAAGCTGAAATGATGCGCCCACACCCCTACCAGTCGGAGGGGAACTTCTGGGGCTTTTTGCCAACGGAGCTTCATGGTTTCGAGGGCGACTCCTATACCCATAACCGCGACCAGGGCAAACTGTTGCAGTCGCCGAAGACACTGGCCTACTACCGCTTGCTGACACGCGAGGAAACTTACCTGGCGCTGGTTTATCGCATATCCATGTGCATGTCGTGGGGCGAATGCATCATCGAAGATGAACGCAAGGTGCATCAGGATGTGCGGCAACGGGTGAACTGGGCACAGGAGTGGAAACCGGCTCCGGTGGCTATCCGCGTTAAGACAGTCAGGGACAAATCTATTGAACCCGATCTCTTTGGCTGCGCCCGATTGATCGATGAACCATACAATTACGAGGAAAGAATGAACGCCCTTTCCCTGGAGACCACCTACCTATGGGGAAACACGCCCGTACCTGACGGCGTCGCACACGTCATTGATCTCAACAAGCAAAGCAGTCTGAATCCCGCGTTCAAGTCGGACGGTGGCGATCTCCCCGACTCGCTGAAGGACCTGCGTCCGATCATCGTGCCGGGAGGAAAAGTACACTACTCGTGGAGCCGCGACAGCCGGACCTTGCTCGCCTACCTGCCCGGGCAGATTCCGGGAAGCACGATAAAGCTTCAGGGGTTCCCGGACGAACCTTTGCACTACCGCCTATACGACCTCGACAAAAAGGTTGCCGTTGCGACGGGCAGTTTTCAGAAAAGCAGCACTTTGAAGTTGCCGGAGAAAGGTGACAGTTTCTTCCTGTTGATAGTGCCTTAGCAGGTTCGGAAACGAATGATATTTGGTTGTAAAATGACAATATGAAGAAGAAACAGAAAGCAATTATCCTTTTTATTCTGATTGCCCATGTAGCTATTAATCAGGAAGTTTTTTCTCAAAGCTTGATTAAGAAGGGACATGTTGGCGGGTACCTGATTGCCCGGGTGGAAAATGTAAGTACGACTTATAACGCGGGTTACTCGATGTATGCAGCGGCCTATCCATTAATAAGGGAATACCCGGGCAGGGAATTTCAATCGGGCCTTTTTGGGACCTGGATGTTTCCGCGGAATGAAGGGCCTTTGCCCGTGCAAGATTTTTATACCGACATTGAAGGAGGGCTTGGCTGGTGGCGTGATACGGAATATGCAACGGCAACTCCAAAATTTATCATGGGTGGCGTGCAGTATAATTTTTCCGGGTGGGCTAACGGGCCTGGCGCCGGTCAGGGCAGGGACTGGAGCGTCGATAAAGGGAAATATGGTGTCGCCCAGCTGAGTCCCTGGGTGTTATGGCCCCCAGACGGGCTGAACCTGAAGCAGGGTACCTGCGGAGAACTTTTTGGCAGCGGATACCTGCCATTACCCCTTACGGAGCCAAAGTCTACCACAGCAGGCATAAACGTTCCTACGGGCAACCAGTGCTGGACCCTATTCCTTAATACCGGCAATTTCAAGGGCCCAGTGGCGTTCTTTACCCCCTATTTCTGGACCCGGGCTTCCGCGGATGATCCCCGGTTAAGCGGGCTTTTTCTGGATCAGCGCCCCTCTGATGCCAATAAGGCTTTCCAGATGGAAACGCAGCATATATATTCCGCTGAGGCCACTGACTCGAAAGGCCAGACCTATGCACGAATGGCCTCTACGCAGTACCCGGCCGGACCCGATGGCAACTCGGATTTATTGCATCGTTTGATGGTGTATAAAAAAAAGGCCCTGTGGGACGCTGTCGATGCCTGGTTTAAAGGAGGCACCCCGGCTAATAGTGTTGTTGACGTAACAGCGGCCCGGATGCAGAAATTTTACGTCGGGGTTTACTCGAGCTGGAGCCTCTACGGGAATCATATTCCCGAGGGAAAGCAAGCCGGGTTGAATCTAACCGCTTACATGAATGCAAATGTCACCGATCAATCAACTTTACGGGTTCGCTGGGAGGGCGATTTGATCACGAAGAGCGAGCTAAATGGCCGTTCCGTGGTAACTATCCCTGAGTATTATAAACTGGTAAAAAGCGGTACGGATGAGGTAGGCCAATGGATTGCCGTGCCTTCTGAAGAGGTCCCGGCTGAAACCGGTCTTCACGAGGTCAGTTTCACTAATACTGATGAGCGAACTCCTGTTGCTTATGTAACTCCTGTAACAAGAGAGAGTTGCTGGTACAATCCGGGTCCGGTAGCCGGACCGTTTGAAGCCTGTTTGGGAGATGGGAGCCTGGTGACCTACTTCTGGTATCGGTTTGCCGACCAGCCGGCACTGCTCAATGCAGATATGAGCCTGGCAGAGCGTGAAGAAATGCAAAGAAGGGTGGAATTGCTTCATCAGCATTGGACAAAAGACCGTGAATACCTTCCGCCGCCATTGATTGGCCAATTGGCGGAAATTGATCCGGCCCTGATCGTCACACCACCAAAAGGGCTCGAGGTGGGGTATGTTCCGATTGCGGTTCGTCAGGAAAAATGGGAGGGGAATAATGCAAATCAAATTCCTTACACTAATTTTCCGATTGTTGAAGTGTTTCCCAATCCGGTACAAAATTTACTAAATATCGGGTTTCAAACATCACCTGGCAACAACCTGAAATTGCAAATAATGGATCTTTCAGGAAAGACTCTCCAAACATTCAATCTCCTCGTTATTAGTATGGGATTGGATGTCAGTTCGTTGCCAAAGGGTATGTATATTCTGAATTTTACAGATGGAACCTATTCAAAGTACATTAAGATCATGAAAACTGAATAAAAACAATAATTATGAACAGCAAAATCATTTTAAAATCAATTGTTTCATTTGCCCTTTTTATTCTGCTGGTCCATGTGGCTTCTGCACAGCAAGCAGCTAAAGTTGGCACCATTAAGGATGTTTATGTGGGCGGGTACATGATTACGAAGGTGGAGAAAGGTGATACCACTTATAAT
>CAIXHD010000379.1 GCA_903919065.1 uncultured Bacteroidota bacterium | reverse complement strand
CAGGATAAGGAGGTCCTCGTTTACTCACAAAAAGGAAATCAGCTGATCAAAAATGTGGTCCGTCTGGACATCAGCCGCGAGTCGGGGACGCTGGTTTTTGAACCAACTGCTGGTGCCGGAACTTACTATTTGTATTATCTGCCGTATAAAAGTAGTGGAGGCAGCTATCCAAAGGTAAATTACCTTAAGCCTGCTGATAAATCTGATGCAACCTGGAAATCCAAATATTCGGCCGGAACCGGTCTGCCAAAAGCTAACCCGGTGGAAATGCAGGCGATCAATGCCCTCAATTCATTTTTTCCCATGGAGGTGATTGCCACGCGGAAAGAGACCGACCAGCTGGTGGCCAAAGCGAAAACCCCGGGAATGGTACTGTTTCCGGAATGCAGGGAATATCCGATCCGTATGTGGAACGACCTTCCTTACCGTTGGATAACCAGGGGCTTAACAGAAAAACTGGCTGATACCGTTCAGCCCGGAGAATATTACTCATTTCAGATAGGAGTATTGGCATCTGGCGATTCCCTGAGTAATGTGGAACTTAAGTTCGGTGACCTGACCAATGGCCAGGGCGGAAAAATTCCTGCATCTGCACTCACCTGCTTTAATCAGGGGGGAAACGACTGGAATCAACAACCGCTGGTAGAAAAAATTGGAGTTGGGAAAGGGAAGATTCAGGCACTTTGGATTGGAGTGGATGTTGCGAAAGAACTGGCGCCGGGGGTTTATAAGGGCATAGTGAAGGCTCAAGGCTCAGGGCTCAAGGCTCAGGGGAAGGCACAAGGCACAAGGCTCGAGGCTCAGGGGAAGGCACAAGGCACAAGGCTCGAGGCTCAAGTTGAAGTGGAAATAACAGTGAAGGGTGCGGTGCTGGCGGATAGGGGCGACAGTAAGCCGGAGCTGCATTCGAGATTGCGTTGGCTGAATTCGGATATCGCCGTGGATGATGGCGTAATTCCTCCGTATTTGCCAATTCAGGTATCCGGACAAACACTGAAAATTCTAGGCCGCGATATTACCCTTGGTAATAATGGTTTGCCTGAACAGGTAACCAGCTATTTTGCACCGGAAATGACCCGGATTCTTACAACAGGATCGCCGCTTCTGGTTAATCCGATGGCTTTCGAAATAGAAATCAATGGGAAAACCGAATTGGTAAAATCATCAGGAATGAAGATAGTCGGAAAGGCTGAAGGAGCTGTCGACTGGACCTCCGACTGGACGGCTGCCGATCTGGAATTTCATCTGGCAGGCCGCCTCGAATTTGATGGATTCCTGACTTACCGGATAACGGCAAAAGCAAAGAAAACAACAGAAATCTCGAATATCGAATTTGTTATCCCCATGAATGGCGAGCACATCAAATTCATGCTCGGATTAGGTCAGAAGGGCGGGGCCGCACCAGAAAAATTCAACTACAAATGGGATCCCTACTTTAACTGCGACGGCCCTTGGCTGGGATCAGTGAATGCGGGCATTCAGGCCACTTTCAGGGCAGAGAATTATGAGCGGCCGCTGAATACCAATTTCTATCATCAGAAGCCTTTGAATATGCCCCCATCCTGGTATAATCAGGGTAAAGGCGGAATCGAACTCGACCGCGACGGCAAAGAATATGAACTTACAGCCTACACGGGCCAACGTACCATGAATGTCGGTGAAGCCTTGCATTTTGATGTCAATATCCTGTTGACCCCTTTCCGGAAAATCGATCCGAATAAACAGTGGCACGACCGGTATTATCACAAGTATATGCCGATCGATACTATTGCAAAGGCAGGAGGGAACGTAATTAACGTGCATCATGCAACCGCTATCAATCCGTTTATCAACTATCCGTTCCTGCGGCCGGCACAGATGAAGGCCTATATCGATTCAGCACATGCCATCAAGGATAAGGTTAAGATTTACTATACAGTCAGGGAGCTGACCAACAGCTGTCCGGAAATCTGGGCCCTGAAATCTTTAGGCAATGAGATACTTTCTTACGGTCCGGGTGGCGGATTTTCCTGGTTGCAAGAGCACCTCGACGGGAATTATATCCCTGCCTGGTTTGTTCCGGAACTCAGCGATGCCGCGATAATCAATTCCGGAACTTCAAGATGGCACAACTACTATCTGGAAGGTCTGAACTGGCTGGTGAAAAATGTGGGCATCGACGGATTGTATATCGATGATGTGGCCTTCGACCGCAGTATCATGAAGCGTGCCAGAAAGGTGATGTTACGAGGGAATCCGGGTGCGATGATCGACCTGCATTCTGCTAATCAGTTTAACGAACGCGATGGATATACCAATTCGGGGAACCTGTACATGGAGCATTTTCCATACCTCGACCGCCTCTGGTTCGGCGAATATTTCGATTATAACGGCTCTCCGGATTACTGGATGACTGAGGTTGCAGGCATACCGTTCGGACTGATGGGAGAGATGCTTCAGGATGGCGGCAATCAATGGAGAGGCTTGATATATGGAATGACTTCGCGAGCTCCATGGTCGGGCAATCCTGCCAATATCTGGAAGCTTGTGGATGACTTTGGCATTCAGCAGTCGGAAATGATTGGATACTGGGTGCCTGATTGTCCGGTTAAAACCGGCAGGCCCGAAATCCTGGCAACTGTTTATAAAGCAAAAGGCAAAACATTGGTGGCTATAGCTTCCTGGGCTGCCGGTCCGGCAAGAATATCGCTGGATATCGACTGGAAATCGCTCGGCATCGATCCTTTAAAAGCTAAGTTTACCTTACCTGCTGTTGCTAAATTCCAGGATGCAGCAACAATCAAAGCCGGGGATTCGTTCACCGTGCCCAGTGGGAAAGGTATCGCACTTATAATATCAGAATAACATGCGAAATCTCCTTGTTTTGAGACCGTAAAGGTGTAATTTTGCGACTTCAATTATCTCAAATAAATTACCAGAATGAAAATTTCAAAAATTAAAGCAATCGAGATCCTCGACTCCAGGGGAAATCCAACGGTAGAAGCCAATATAAAATTAGAAGATGGTACAACAGCACGGGCAATGGTTCCAAGTGGAGCATCAACCGGCGAGCGCGAAGCCTGCGAATTGCGCGACGGCGACAAAAAGCGTTACAGCGGAAAAGGTGTTCTGAAAGCTGTTGAGCATGTTAATATTGATATCGCCAATGCAATTGAAGGAAAATGTTTTGTTAACCAGAGGGAACTTGATTATTTCCTGATCGGTCTCGATGGAACTCACAATAAAGCAAACCTCGGAGCTAACGCTATCCTGGCTGTTTCCATGGCTTTTGCAAAAGCAATGGCTTCCAGCTCAAAAACTCCGCTCTATCAGTATCTGGGTGGTTTGAACGCACATGTTCTTCCTGTTCCCTGCATGAATATCATCAACGGTGGTTCGCATGCCGACAATAATGTCGACTTTCAGGAATTCATGATCGCTCCACACGGTGCACCATCATTCAGGGAAGCTATCCGCATGGGTTCAGAAGTTTTCCATGCTTTGAAATCGATTTTGAAAGCTAAGGGATACAGCACAGGCGTTGGTGATGAAGGCGGATTTGCTCCTAACCTCAAATCAAACGAAGAAGCAGTTGAAGTGATTCTGGAAGCTATCACAAAAGCAGGATACAAACCAGGTGATGAAATCAGCATCTCCCTCGACCCGGCCTGCAGCGAATTATGGGAAGACGGTAAATACAAAATGTTCAAGAGTTCAGGGAAATTCCTGAGCAGCGACGAACTGATCAGCCTTTGGGAAAATTGGGTACGTCAGTATCCTATTGTTTCTCTCGAAGACGGTCTGGCTGAAAACGACTGGGCAGGTTGGGCAAAACTGACCAAAGCTCTCGGAAGCAAGATTGAAATCGTAGGTGATGATTTGTTCTGCACCAACAAAGCCATTCTGGCCGAAGGTATCAAGCAGGGTGTTGCCAACTCGGTTCTGATTAAACTGAACCAGATCGGTACTGTTACTGAAACTTTGGAAACCATTGAACTGGCTTACAAAAACAAATATTCAGCATTTGTTTCTCACCGCTCAGGTGAAACCGTGGATACCTTTATTTCAGACCTGACTGTTGCCGTTAACGCCGGTCACCTGAAAACAGGTAGTGCTTGTCGCGGCGAACGTGTTGAGAAATTCAACCAGCTGATGAGAATTGAAAATGAGTTGGGTGCTTCCGGAGTTTTCGCCGGCAAAAAAGCATTTATCAACGGATAGAGTTACCAACTTTTAAAAAGTAGGCAGATTTGTTTCACAAAGGTAAAGTTGGCAACTCTACCTTTTAAAGCTGCCAACTCTTCCTTTGAGTTGGCAGCTTTATTTTTTGCCAGCTTGCCGATGCTACTTTTTCTTCCGTAATGTACTCAACCCGATAGGCAGATACAACGGACAGAAGCTGATAAAGCTGGTCAGCAGGAATGTGCCAGCCAAAACCAGCAGTACGATACCCAGAGTTCCCTCAATAACTTTGGTAAAAAATAATACTGCAAAAACCGCAGCCACAATGATCCGGATAATCCGGTCGATACCGCCCATGTTCTTTTTCATAGGTTTTAATTTAGAGTTGCCAACTCTATAAAAGTAGGCAAAATAGTTGCACAAAGGTAGAGTTGGCAACTCTACCCAGCTTTAAAAAACTGTAACACCTGGTCGTTGAAAATGTTTGAATGTGTTGCCATGGGGCAATGACCGGCACCCTCAATTATCTGCAATTTGACAGTGGGCAGTTGATCCAGGAGTGTTTGATTCGGTCCGAGTGGCACCCAGGTGTCTTTGTCACCCCAGATAGCTAATGCAGGCTTGTTGAATTTCAGTCCGTCGAGAGGAATCAACGGTTTCGATTTAACGCTGGAGCGGAGAAACGCCCGCGCAAACCCTCTTTGATGAAGGGCTTTGTAGTATTCAGCAACGTCTGCGGCATCAGGTTCAGCTGCATAAGCCGATCTCAATAATTTTCCAATCTGTTTTGGCCTGACGAGAAACAACTTTCCGATACCTGTGGCTATCCAT
>CAIXHD010000378.1 GCA_903919065.1 uncultured Bacteroidota bacterium | reverse complement strand
GGCATATTCCGAAGTATCCCAGTTTCCGTTGATGCGATATTTGTACTCGATAACTTTGTTAACCGGCATACCATCAATAGTAATAGTATAAATACCGTCAGCTTCCGGATCGGTCAGATGCGCAGATCCGGCCCAGCTGTTAAATGTGCCTGCAACGTCAACAAAGTCAGTTCCTGGCTTAAATTCGCCACTGGCAATATGCTTGGTCATGTCAACATTGAATGTTGCCGGAGCCTGTGTTGGTCCACCGGTGGCAGCGATATTAAATCCAATCATGGGCAGTGGGGCCCCTGCTAAGCCTGTCCAGCCTGTAGTGGCATAGTATTGGGCACACCCTGCAAACTTAGTCGACAAATCGCGCCCGACTGTCATCCCGCATGATCCGTTTACACGTGCTGGATCAACTCCCATCATTTTAACACAGGCTGAATAATTTCCTGGTTGCAGGAATTCAGTTTCACCGTCTTTTAGTAAAGGTAGGGTAACCCAACTGCGCATATAAGAGGAATCCATATCGATAACATCCGAGGTAATCCACTCTTCATAAGTTCCATCAATATCTTTTACCAATACAAATTGGAACTGAGGAGTCTGTGCCGGTGTCCAGCCCCAGATATAAGCAGTAATAGAGTTTATTTCTGCAGGTGCATACAAATCGTAAGAAACTGCCATCATATCTCCTGAATTATTTCCATTGACCCATCCTCCTGTGTTTACGGATGTTTCAGCGGAGAAGTCTGCCCGATGTGCTAAAGTATCATTTATGGTGAATCTTAAAGTCGCTGAATTATTTACAGGTACTTCTTCAGTAGCATCGCTTACGGCGCTATAACTTACTAAGTAATCACCATAATCTGCGGCCACGAAAGGATCTGGGATATTCGCTGTATCCCTGTCGAGGGTGAAAATAGTATTGGCCGGAGATGCTACGGAAAGAATCTCAGTGCCGTTTTTCTTGATAGTGATTGCAAGTTTGGCGTTTTCTGCATCGTTATAGCCACGGTTCAGAATGGCTCCCTTCATTGAATTGGCACCTACAGTTCCGGTTGGATTTCCGGCCATGCCCATCTGGCTCAAGGGCCAGTAATTCATCTGATCAATCGTTGATCCAAACCCACCGTCAAATTCCAGCCACTGGTCTTCTAAAACGAGATCGTCGCCGTAACCTTCAACAACCTTTAAATCGTCAAGCATCCAATAATACCATTGATTGCCATTATGAAAGTAGAAACGAAGCTGAAGATTCGGAGATCCGGCAGCCACGTCGGAAATATTGATTTCGGGATTCTGAAAACGTGTTGGTGTAGCATTATTGGCACCCCAGTTGTACTGAACGTCATAAGTTGCCCAATGCACTCCACCATCAACAGTGGCAAGCATTTGCAGGTTGCCGACATTTGCACTCAGACAGCAGAGGTTGAAAATCTGGGTAAACTTAACTACCACAGAGGAGACTCTCGAACAGTCAATTTTTGGAGTTTCAAACCAGGAGTCAGCCGCAACGGTGGTGGCAATACCATCCCGCTGGTTATATGCCTGGATTGGTAAAGCCATAAATCCATCTGATTTCGTGGCGAAAATTGAAGGTGGATTCAATGATCGGTTCGAGCCGTTCACCACCCATTTAAGAGTATCACCAAGCCAAATCCATGGATTTCCTGCGTCGCTGACATCTTTGATGGTCCATCCGGCTGGCAGTGTCCATCCCTGCGGATTTGTAGGATCAGCCCAATTAAACGTGGTTTGCCAAATAACAGTTCCACCGCCTTTTGCGGACTTCTGAAGAGGACCCTGATCGGTCGGATCTTCAATTTTGATAGGCGCGAATTTGGCTGTCGGCAATACTTGCGCGAAAGAGACCGTCATTGCACACATCAATACAAATAATAGTGTAAATCTTTTCATAATATAATTTTTAATGGTAATTGCATTATTCGTCATAAAAATACAATTTTTTGCAAAAAAATAGCCGGGACGACGTCCCGGCTACAAATTTATATTACGTTGTTGTCTAAATTACTGAACCACAACCTTCTGTACCTTTATTTCTTTGCCGTTGTTAACAGATAGGAAGTATAAACCTTTAGCCAATTTGCTGTCAATGGTTTCGGTATGGCTTAACACACCGGCTACCTTATTCTGAAAAACAACCTGTCCCTGGATATTCGTCAGGCTGATAAAGAGATCTGAAGCAACTTTGTTAGTTACTTCAACTTTGAATGCTCCTGATGTCGGGTTCGGATAAACACTGAATGAAGCAAGCAGGCTGGTTGGGTCAACACCCGCTGTATTACCACTGTTGTACACATTATTCAAAATATTCCAATAGCGGACAGTATATTTCCGGTTCGGACCGCCATTG
>CAIXHD010000377.1 GCA_903919065.1 uncultured Bacteroidota bacterium | reverse complement strand
TTTACCAAAAAGGAAAACACGGTTCAGTTCAACCTCTTCTTCGACGGAGAATATACCGATAACGAGCTCCATGTAACCGCGGAACAAGTAAAAAACCGGTCCAACCAATTTAAGGTTCGGGTGATTAAAGCCGGGAAAAACTCACGTCTGTCAGTGCGAAAACCGAGCTGGGCGAAGCAGGTTGGATTGACTTTCGCCGGGAAAAAACTTAATGCAGAGCAGAAAGGTGATTACCTGGTTCTTGATCAAACGCTCCAAGCCGGCGACCAGATTGATGTTCAGCTTGACTATGAAGTGAAATGGGTCGGTAAGGAGAAGAAGGAGATTGCATTCCCGATTGCCGGAAAAATGAAGGCGGCCCTGTTTTATGGTCCTTATCTGATGTCGGTGGATGCCAACTTTCAGCCATTCTTTGATTCAGAGCCAAGCTACAGCAATTATCTTGAATTGCGGGACCAGCTGAAATTCACTCCTGAACTGGCACCGTCGGGTTCAAATTTAAAAAACACCTATCTGGTTATGCAGCATATTCATACTGATATGTTCGGGAAATATCCGGTGGTAATGAGACCAATCAGCGAAACCACCTGGCAACCACCGTGTAACATCAGGGTATGGTTCACCATTAGCCAATAAAAAGATGAAATCAATAGCAAGAATAATGATGGCTGCGGTCATCACAGTAACAGTTTCCAGCACTGTGATGGCTGCCGGGAAACCGCTCAAAGTTTATATTATGGCCGGGCAGTCGAATATGCAGGGCTCAGCGCACCTCAGTACATTTAAAGCCATTGGCGACGATCCAAAGACTGCTTCACTTTTAAGCATGATACTGGACCAGAAAGGCCATCCTGTTGTCTGCGACAATGCCTGGATAAACTACTTCACTCAACAGGATGACCGCGATACCATTCTGCAGGGTAAAGTTCAGGTAGGCTATGGTTTTGATCGTGAGCGAATTGGACCGGAATATGCTTTTAGCCTCTTTATGGATCAGGCACACGATGAACCCATTCTGATTATCAAGACAGCATGGGGCGGAAAATCCCTGGCGGTAGACTTTCGCCCGCCAAGCTCGGGACCTTATGAGCCCAGCCCGAAAGAGAAGGCTCAGGGAAATGTTCCTACGAAGGAGGCGGTCGGACATTATTACCGCGAAATGATCGGGCACATCAGGGCTACACTGAATAGTACAGAGAGCATCAGTAAGATCGTTCAAGGCTACGATCCGGCCCAGGGCTATGAACTGGCAGGATTCGTCTGGTTTCAGGGCTGGAACGATATGTGTAACCGATACCATATCGAGCAGTATACCGAGAATATGATCCATTTTATCAGCGATGTGCGCAAAGAATTTGACAAGCCTCACCTGCCGTTTTTAGTTGGTATTCTGGGAGTTTATGGTACGGATCCGGACAGTCGGAAATTCGACAAAACTCTGCCTGTCTCCGATTTTCGCAAAGCACAATTCGCTGCTGTGGAGCAATATGATCAGAAGGTAGCAGAACCCTATCGTGGCAATGTGAAGGCGGTCGACAGTGGCCCCTTTTATGAACTCGGGCTTAGCGATATTTACTGGAAGCAACGGCTGGCAAACGAATGGAAATGGCAGGTAAAAGAGGGCAAAATGACGAAGGAGGAAGCCAGAAAGCAAATGGAAAAGTATGGCTTTGCAACGGATGGACTAACAAAAAAAGAAAAGGCTATCTGGAAAAGAGGCGCATCTAACGCTGAATATCACTATCTGGGAAGTGGTAAAACCTTTGTTCGCCTTGGTAAGGCCTTTGCCGAAGCGATGCTCGGAATGGAAAAAGAACCGGAAAAACAGCTTCTGGGGCACCGCTATTTCACTTTTAATACAGTGGTGCGTGTTAACCAGATTGAAACCTCACGCGATGTAACCAATGGCGAAGATGAATCCAGTATTCACTCTCCGGAGGAAGCACGGGTTTTTAGGGAAACCATAGATAAAGGCTGGCCGGGTGCCCGGATTACCTGGGCCTTCAGCTGGCTGGCCCTCAAGGATGAGCGCCCTGCCTATATTGATCTTAAGAAGCTGATTGTCTCGTATCATGAAAAGTATGGCGATGAGATTACCTTTATTCCGGGGGGTTATTTTGCCAACATGTATAATTCGCGTGAGCAGGTTAACCGCGACCTGCATGATGGGTTACAGATGGTTTCTGATATGGTTGGAGGCGGATACCGTCCACTGAGTGTGATAGCCGGATTCCTCTCAGCAGAAAACCTTAAATATCTGGCCGATGTGGAAGGAATTCATGTTTGTCAGGGCAATATCTGGAGCCAGTATGCAATTGACAACGGCGATGGCGACGGCTCGATATCCTATCCGTATTACCCGTCAAAAGAACATTTCTTAAAGCCTGCCCGGGGTACGGATGACCTAATCGATTGCGTTAACCTGGATGGTTGGACAATGGATTTTCTGAGTGCAAGATACCCTGGCGGAAGAACTATTAATGGCGAATGGTGCGGTAGCCGGCAAGGCGTAGGTCCGATAGAAACGGTGATCCGATTGGGTACCGAGAGAGGCACCCAAGAAATGCTGGCCGTTACAGCTGCCCATTTCGACAAGGACTTCCAACTAAATAATTTTGCCTGGGTAACCTGCACCTGGGAATTAGGCCTGGTGGAAGCACGCAAAATTTATGGCTATAAAGGTCGGAACGGCATGGAGGGCATGCTGATCTGGTTCAGTGAAATGAGACGACGCTGGCCTGATGCACAGTGTATTACTCTTGGGGAATTTGGAATGCTCTGGCGCGAGCAATACAAGAATAATGATGATCTCAAATATGAATTCGTACAGCGTGGCACGGGAGTTTGCGGATCAGAGCCTGAGTTGGAAATCCAGTGGTTTATGAACAAGGATTTCCGACTTGCGATATTGCGGGAATGGCAAAAAAATACACCCGGGAACGTGATCGACTTTACCCGTTATGATCTTAAAGCCCAGGAACCTTCTGATCCAAAACCTGGCGAGCATAGCCGTAACTGGAGTTTGATGAACCGCCTGAACCAAAAAGGAATCCGCGAGCAGGATAAACCTATTGAAATCAACCTGTTAAACAAAGAAGAAAAGACTCTGATCACCAAGTGGTATCCCGATTTGATTGAGCCGTCGATAGTAACTCCGGGCCACAATGGAGCGCCACCTTCCGATGCGATCATTTTGTTTGACAAGGATACCCTTATCAACTTTGTTAGTGCGAAAACGGGTGCAGCCCCTGAATGGATTGTTACCGGAGATAGTTTTATGGTAAAACCCGGGGCTAAGGATATCATTACAAGGCAGAAATTCGGCGATTGTCAGTTGCATATCGAGTGGAAAGCATCTAAGGAAGATGTTATGAAAGGGAAAACAAGTCAGAGTTGCAGCAATTCGGGAATATACTTCATGAGTAAATATGAAATTCAGGTTTTGAATTCATACAATAATAAAACATATCCTACCGGTCAGGCTGCAGCATTTTACGGAAATTTTCCACCCCTCGTCAATGCTTCGCTTGAGCCTGATCAGTGGCAGGTTTATGATATCATTTTCATGGCTCCAAAATTCAATAAAAATAAGGAACTGAATGAACCGGGTTATTTCACGGTGTTCCATAACGGAGTATTGGTGCAAAACCACGTTGAAATAAAAGAGCCTTCAACTTCAAGTAATAAGGAATTTAGTCTTTCAGAACCTGAGCTGCCCTTAATGCTGCAGGATCATAATAGTGCTGTCGGCTACAGAAATATCTGGATAAGGAAACTCTGAAAAATAGTTGACAATCATGAAAATATGAAGGCTCTGGTATTCGCTGGAAGATATTCAGAAGATAATTCTCAAGAAGCAAGTTGAGGAGAGCGTATGAAGAAAACTATTCCCAGACTGAGAACACAAATAAAAACAGAATATTACCGAAAGGCGGAACACATGCCTTACAGGTTATCATTCGTGCTATTTATCTGCTCCGTCCTTTGGGCCTTTGCCGCTGCCTCGGCTCAGTCCCCAGCGCCATGGGATTCGCCTGAAGACAATGGAGTACTGCTACACAGCAGCTGGCAATTGCATGACATCCCTTCCCTCAAATACTCCGACATCAAAACCGCCGGAACCACTGTTTCGAAAGCGACGTTTGTCCCAGACGGATGGATGCAGGCCACGGTGCCGGGAACCATCCTCGCCTGCATGGTAAGCAACGGCACCTTTCCCGATCCGAATTACGGGAAGAACATGGACATCATCCGGGCACGCTTTGTAAATACCGACTATGTCTACAGGACCCAGTTCCAGGTTCCGGCCTCCTGCTCTGGACGCAGGATCTGGCTCAATTTCGAGGGGATATCCAGAAACGCCATCGTCTTCGTGAACGGTACGAATGTCGGCGTGATCAACGGGGTCTGGGCGCGTGGAAAATTTGACATCACGTCCTGCGTGAATGCCGATGGGAAAAATGGTCTTGCCGTAATCATCCGCAAGGGCACCTCCTCGTCCGACAATCCCGACACCGACAAGGGGCAGGGCTTTTCCGGCCACAACATCCAGGGGA
>CAIXHD010000376.1 GCA_903919065.1 uncultured Bacteroidota bacterium | reverse complement strand
TTCCAAAGCAGTTTTAAGAGTGATAACGTCCTTTGCGTCACCCCTGCCGCACCAGTTACCAATCATATCGGTGGCAGCGTCAGAAGCAGGTCCGATCAGGGCAACCGTTTTTACTGATGTGCTCAGTGGCAGCACCTGTTTGTCGTTCTTGAGCAGAACAAATGATTTTCTGGCTGCATCGTGGGCGGCATCAAGGAATTCAGGCTTCAGGAGGGTCTGCTTTTCAAACAGGGAATCACTGTATCGATAAGGATCATCAAACAACCCGAGCATGAATTTAAGGCGCAGCACCCTTCTTACGGATTCATCAATCTGTGCAGTTGTGATCTTGCCATCCTTCAATAGATTCTGCATCTCGGTGAGGTAAACAGAGCCTTCCATATCCATATCAACACCGGCATTAAAGGCCAGGTCGCCGGCTTCATATTTATTCGAGGCAATCCCGTGCGGGATCATTTCGGAGATCGATCCCCAGTCGCTGACCACCATTCCTTTGTATGCCCATTCGGTTTTGAGGATATCGTGTATCAGGTATTTATTGCCAGTTGCAGGTATCCCGTTAAGATCATTGAATGCTGACATGAAGGTTGCCACTCCTGCCTCAGCAGCAGCCTTAAATGGCGGCAGGTAAACTTCGCGCAGACTGTTTTCGCTGATATCGGTTGTATAGTAATCGCGCCCGGCCTGGGCATTTCCATAACCGGCATAATGCTTGGCACAAGCGAGGATGGTGGTTTTATCCGACAGGTCAGTGCCCTGAAAACCTTTTACCCGGGCAACCGCCAAAATTGAGCCCAGGTAGGGATCTTCGCCCGATCCTTCCATAACACGTCCCCAGCGTGGGTCACGGGCAATATCCACCATAGGGGCAAAAGTCCAGTGCTGACCTGCAGAAGCAGCCTCGGTAGCTGCCACGCGGGCAGCCTTTTCTGCAACTTCCGGGTCCCAGGATGCCGATTCCCCAAGCGGTACCGGAAAAATGGTTTTATACCCATGGATCACATCATAACCAAATATCAGGGGGATCTTCAGTCGCGATTCTTCAACGGCAATTTTCTGGATCTTTCGGGTATAACCGGCTCCGTTTATGTTCAGCATGGAACCAACTTTCCCATCACGAATGTTCTTTAATAAATCAGGTCGCAGTGCTACCGGACCGGTTAATTCCCCGTCACCGGAGAACTGGTTGAGCTGGCCGATCTTTTCATCAAGAGTCATGAGCGCCAATACACTGTCAGCTTTTTTCATCAGACTTTTCTCAGCCTGATCAGGACCGATTTTTATTTCGGTTTTACAAGCTGCCAAGCCCGTTAAGGTGATGGCTGCGAGGAGAATAAGTTTTTTCATATGGTTACAGATTCATATTTTTTATCATAAGCAGATGGGTTTCGAGGGACTGCTCATCACTTAGGCTGAGGAGATAGATCCCGGGAAGACAACCGGATGTATTTACATTTAATTTAGCTTTTGAGGTAGCAGGAGTATCCCTCCTATATACAACGCGGCCAAGGAGGTCTGTCATGACCAGTTGCTGGGATTTGCCGCCAGGATTAATGATTTCCACGGTGACATTACCGCTGGAAGGATTGGGATAGAGGATGAATCCGGCCTTGCCTACCTCAATGGTATCCTTGGGTGGCACCTTTACGAATTCGATCCGGTTGAGATTGAATCCCCCGGTAATGGCAGTAAAACGGAGTGTTTCGGGTCCTGCAGGGAGGGTATCGGATACAGTCACAGAGTTCCAGTTTTGCCAGCCACCTGTTGAAGGAAAATCCACTGTCTGAACCTGTCGCAACCCTTTATCAACAAGATAAATGGCCGCTTCAGAAGTTCCGCTGTTGCAGGAGTAACGGTAAGTAATGCGATACAGAGCTTTTTCGGCTATCCTTACCGGAAACTCAAGGTAATCTCCGGCATCTGACCATCCGGCATCCTTGCCACCTCCGATATCGGTGCATTGCTCAAAGCTGAAACCGCTGTTCACTAAATAATTTTCAGCTTCAATGGTGCCGGGAATGGTGAAGCGCTTCATGATAACATTCACCACAGGCACATCGGTAAACACCGGCAATACTTCACCGGCACTGGTGAAAAGTGAACCTGAGTAGGAAATACGGAGAATATCGGATTCAGAGAAAATGCTGGCGAAGCGAAGTCTGACGGATCGTGGATTGGCCGGTTCGAAGATAACCGAATCGGGTGTGTAGGTTTTATCTCCTGCTGATAAGGTGAAATCCGCGCCCGTCGTGGGGTAACCCGACATGGGCTTATTAAAAGTCAGAATCACCTGATTGCCAAGATCATCTGTTTTGCCCGACAGCAGACAGAAGGGGACTCCGGTTGCTCCGGTTGGGCCGGTGAAAGTAAAGGAACTGACACTGAATCCGCCCTCCTCAAAATAGAGGATCATTTTATGCAATCCTGCTGTCAGTTCAATGTTTTTTAAGTTGATGGCTGAAAAGCGCTGTACACCACCAGTATGAGGAACCGCTACGGAACCGGAAACATTGACCCCGTCGATCTCGATTCGGAAAGCACCCATTCCGCTTGCGGCAGCTGTGGTGATGACAAGATTATAAACGCCTGAGGAGTCTGCTGCAATGGTGTAGGCCAGCCATTCATCCTTTTCGATATTGTCAATATTGTAGCCGTTTGAGAATGCAGCGGTATCCGTGCATCTGATTATGTCAGGCCCATCGTTCCGGTAAACATACCCGCGGTTCCATTCGTTCGATGCCTGACCTCCGCTGTTCTCAAAATCCTTATCCGAATAGGCATAATTATTCCTGCCCATATCAAAATCCACCGCATAGAAACGCCCGGGGATATGGTTAAGGGCAAAGGGCTTGGTTTCATTGGTAAGCTGCTGTCGGAACATGGCATCCATAACATCCGGATGAATGATGCAGTTTTCAATTTTCAGGTTCCCGGCGATTTGCATGAGCGCTGCAGCTGCAAAGGAAGAATCAGGCCTGGTGCCGCCACTTCTCCAGTAAGTCAATAATTTGTCATATTCCTTTGTCTTGATGACTGTCATGGGTCCTACCACCGAATTGATCTTTTTTTCCGGCCACCAGCTCCATCCAATATTGTTAGATTCCAGCAGCGTAATCGCATCAGCAAACCAATGATTGGAGTTTTCCCCGGATTCTCCCATCCAGAGGGGTACATTGTAGGTATCTCTCAGATTGAGCTTTTCCTGGATCGATTCAACGGAATTTCCGTTCCAGTATCGGTGAAAGCTGAAGGCGAGATTATTATCGAAGGAGGCGAGAGAGGTGAGGCCATTAAAATTGCCAGCCCAGCAGTTTCCCTCGATGAAGATCATGTGGTTAGGATCTTTACTGCGGATGGCGGTAATGATTTTCTGATAAAGGTCGAGGAGAGGTGCATTACGACCGCAGTTGCACCCGTTCTGATTGCCACTGTTTTCGAAATCCCAGTTGGTTTCATTGATGAGGTCATAACCGCCAACCCATGGATTATCAGCGTAACGTTCAGCCAGTTTTCGCCAAAGTTCAATAGTCTTGGTCCGGTTATCAGCACTCTCCCATAAAGAGGGTTTTGATGGGTCGCGGTCGGAGATATTGTTATCACGACCCTGGCCGCCAGGTGCGGCATGAAGGTCGAGGATCACATACATCCTGTTGGCTGAGCACCACGAAACGAGGCTGTCGAGCAGGAGGAATCCTTTCTCAATCCATGTTTGGGTGCCGGCTGCAGGTTCCTGCTCAACCGGCAGGGTGAAAAGGTTGTAGTGCAGGGCGGGTCTCACTGAATTGAATCCCCAGCTTGCCATGGAATCGATATCGCGCCGGGTGACATGGTTGGCCAGCCAGGCATCATAGAATCTGGCTGTTGCGGCTTCTCCTGCCACTTGCCGGATCTTTTCCCTGATCTCGTGCTGGGTTCCTGCAAAATCGCCTGTTTCCAGCATATACCCTTCCTGAAGCATCCAGCCGCCAAGTCCCATGCCTCTCAGGAGTACAGTCTGACCCTTGCCGTCAACAATATTTTTTCCCGATGACCGCAGGAAACCATCGGCTGCAAAGGTACCAGGCCCCAGGATTTCCAGAGCCATCATAATGAACAGGAATCCTGTTATTTTGACTGAATGAGGCATATCAATAAGGGGAGGGGTTGAAAATAGGGGTTACCGTGATGAGCGAATAACGAATTACTAAAAACGCTATTATGAACCAACCACGGCAACCCCGGTTTAACCAATACTGCTAATTATAATTCAACTCCCTTTTGTCCGGAGCAGATAATGCCAGGCATTATTGTCGCCGCCAATACAGGCCAGCTCCATAGTTGTTTCTGTCACTTTCATGATCAGGTATTCACCATCCTTTGCGCCGGTATCAAAGCAGGGATAGATAGGTTTGGCGCTGGTGATTTTAAGGTAATTTTTACCGTCCTTTTCGATATAAGACCAGGAACCCGAAACCGGGGTGACATAGTCAACCATCCAGTCGCCGGATTTAGTGCGGGCGTTGGCATAGTTGGAATCGCCTTTGCGGAAATCTTTTACATAGCTGATCCCTTTGTTATCGTAGGTAACCTGGAACTGCATGAGCTTGAAATTTAACTCATCATCGTATAATCCGGTTCCGGGCTTTTCCTTAACACCTGCTGCCCACCATTGGAAGCTATTGTCAAGATTCGGGCCGACACCAATATGAGCGGGAGTCAGGCTGTCCATAACCCAGGTCTTTCCGTTTACTGCTTCAGGTCCGCCAGTGATCAATGCGATAAGCGGACTGGAGAAATAGGCCCAATCGGTTTCTGTTGTGACGATTTCCTTAGTGATTTTGGCATTACCACCTTTTGTATAAAGCGTCATGGAGATCACGTAGGTATTTGGAAGCGGGTAGTAAACTACAACCTTTGCTCCGTTTGCGGTGGTTCCGTTTCCAAGGTCCCAGGCAGGCATGCCGGTTACCTTTGATGTGTTTTCGATCACAAAGTGGAAGGCATCAACACCCGGGGTAATGGTTATTTCCAGATCTGCGGCAGTTGGTGCCGGCCCAATATCGGGAGTTGGCAGTACCGCTGGTTCGCAGGATACGAGCATCAGGGCCGATACGGCCATGATTAAGATATATCTAATTTTCTTCATGACTTATTTATATTTAGGTACATACTGTTTTAACACGCCTGTGTTGCAGTTCCGGATTTCAGAACCCGGAATCGGGAACAGACCATAGGTTTGCGGGTCGAATATCCGACCGACAAAATCCTGTTTGTTGGGTACCGTTGCGGGAACATTGAAACTGTTATCGATTCTGGTTTTGGCATAATCCATACCCATTCTCAAAAGATCCCATTTGCGGGAACCTTCCCCACCGAGCTCAACGCGGCGTTCATGCATGATGTCATCCATGGTTATGGAGTTTTTTGCAGCACCGGCGCCCAGAGCGCGGGTTCTTACCTGGTTCAGGTAATCTTTTGCTTTTGATGGGTTATCGTTCAGGTTAACCTCTGCAGCCATCAGTAAAACATCAGCATACCTTATATCGATAAAGTTTGCAGCATAGTTGTGCTCACGTGAACCGGCAGTTGCCTGGAACTCATTCCTTGGCATCCATTTTTTATTGAAGTAGCCTGAGTTTTCGAATGCCTTAAGATAGGTGCCGTCGGCTGCATCAGCGTTGAAAACGGTTGCATCTTTTCTTGGGTCGCCAGCCTCATATTCATTAACCAGTGACCAGGTAATGGTGGCAAAGCTCCAGCCTGCATCCCAGAAGCCTCCGAAACCGGCAGGGTTACGCATTCCGTAAAAAATCACTGTGAAGTTTCCGTTTATTCCCCAGCCGCCCCAATCGCTTGATTTGGCTTTCTCAGAATACTGGAATTCAAAAACTGATTCTGAGCTGTTCTGATGTTTCCAGTCGAACAGGTCGGCATAGTTAGGTACCAATGTATATCCGCCATTATTGATGATATCATCGAGAGCGGTCTGAACCCAGATCTTGTTGAGGGTTGTGGTGCCATCAGTCAGATCACCGGTGAGTCCCAGTTCGGGGATAGCAGTTTTAATGCCGTCATAATACATATAAATGCGTGCGAGCAGGGCTTCGGCAGCATATTTGGTTACCCGGCCGGTTTCAGTGGCTGAAACTACTTCAGGAAGATCGGGCAGGGCAGCAAGAATATCCTTAACAGCCTGGGCATATACTTCGGAAGGAGTGTTCTGGGTTACACTGCGATAGTCCTCGATGGAAGGTAAAACGGAGGTGATAACAGGAACCCATCCATAGTGGCGGGCAAGATCAAAATATATATATCCGCGAATGAATTTGGCCTCTGCAGCAAAACGTTTCTGGTTTGCCGGTGTGGTCCAGGTAATTCCGGCTTCTTTCTCCAGATAGAGGTTTGAGCGGTAAATACCCGTGTAGCAGCGGTTCCACAGGTCTGCAGCCGAACCGTTTGCATCGGTCATCTGAGAGAGTTCAATCTCATGCCATTGACTCATATCCTTGGCATCGGCGCCGCCAGTGAATGCATCATCTGAGAAAATATCAGCCATGAGCGGAATAAATTGCCAGTTTTGCACGGTGAGTGCATCGTAAGCTCCGACTAAAGCCAGCAGTGCATCGCTCTCTGTTTTATAAAAGTTTTCTTCCACCAGGCCCGTCTTGGGTTCCAGTTCAAGAAAATCTTTCGTACAAGCCTGAATCCCGAAGATTACCAGGGCTATGTAAGCTATATATCGTATTTTTTTCATTTTAGCTTTGTATTAAAGTTGACAATTAGAAGGTTACATTGATTCCGCCATAGATCGACCTGGCTTGTGGATAGATACCGTGGTCAACTCCGTAGCCGAATACTCCACCACCAATTTCAGGTTCGTAACCATCATAATTAGTGAAAGTAAGCAGGTTTTCACCGGCCAGGTATACTCTTAGTTTGCTGATGTGCAGCCAGGTAGCAGCTTTCATCGGAATAGTATAACCAATGCTGAGGTTACGGAGACGTGCGTAATCGGCATTTTTCACCCAGAAATCGCTTGGGGTTTTAAAGTTCCCGTTCAGGTCGGAATAGGTGAGGCGCGGGTAGGTATTGGAGGTTCCTTCACCGGTCCAGCGTTCGAGGGCAGAGCCGCGATAGTTGGTGAAGTTCATGTCGTAACGACGGGTTGCATCCCAAACCTGGGCACCGAGAGAGGTATACCAGAACATGTTAACATCGAAACCTTTATATTCAAGGGTCAGGTTTAAGCCACCAGTGAATTTAGGATAAGGGTTACCAATCTGAATCCAGTCTTCGCTGTCGATTGTTCCATTGCCATCCTGATCAACAAAGCGAAAATCGCCTGGTTGGGCACTTGGCTGAATCAGTTTGCCATCGGCATTGACATGAGCTGCAACTTCAGCTGCATTCTGGAAAATTCCGTCGGTTTTAACGCCATAGAATACTCCGAGTGGCTGACCAACAACTGCGCGTACGATCCCAGCCTGTCCGAAACCGCCATTACCGCCGGTGAGCCTTTTTTCTGCGTTCTGAATGTCGATAACCTCATTCTTGTTGGTATTGCCAATCAATTTTAAGTCGATATAGAGGTCGCCAATGTACTCGCGATATCCCAATTCAAGATCAAAACCCATATTCTGAACGCTACCGCCGTTGATAACAGGAGGAACGTTTCCAACAAGTAATGGGGCAGGTGCCTCGATTAACCAGTCTTTGGTTTTCTTATTGTAGAAGTCGGCTGTAAAAGTCACTTTATTGTTCAGGAAGCCCAGGTCGACCCCGATATCGGTTTGTTCAGATGTTTCCCACCGGAGACTTGGGTTGGCGATACGTGTAGGAACCATACCGTTGTACTGGTTTTTTCCCATTCCGAAATAGTAGATGGAACCGGTTCCCATGATGGAGGTATAGCGGAAATCACCGATCGATTCATTACCGTTCTGACCCCAGCTGGCACGCAGTTTACCATAGCTTAACCACGATTTTGTGCTGCTCAGGAATGATTCATCAGTGAAGTTCCATCCTGCGGAGATGGAAGGGAAGTTCCCGAATTTATTGGCTGAGCCGAACCTGGAGGAACCGTCGCGACGAATGATCGCGGTTAACATGTACTTCCCTTTGTAATCGTAATTGATCCTGCCAAAATAGGAGAGCATGGTATGATCGCCATATCCGCCATATACGCTGGCTGATAAAGGATCAACAGCATTATCTATATAGGCGTGTTCAAAATCACTGAAGATGACATCATTTTTTGAACCCCCGATATTGCTGTATTGGTTGCGCAGTGCAGCATGACCCAATAAGGCTGTAAAGTGGTTATCGCCAAGGTTCTTGTCGTATGTAAACACATTCTCGATGTTCCAGTTGACATAATTATCCTCGCTTCTGCTCACCCCGTTAATAAGAGTTTTGTGGGTAGCATCAAGGTCATATTTAGGAGTGTAACCGCGATTGATGACGATAGCATATTCCCCGCTGTATGAGGTGCGGAAGCTAAATCCTTTCAGTGCATCGGAAAGTTCGCCGAAATCAAAAAGTGCGAAAGCGTTTCCTACTGCTTTATAGGTATTGGTGCCGTTGTTGGTAAAAGACAGCATAGCTACAGGGTTGGTGATCTCCTGCATACCGATGCCAAAATCTTCTGGAGTAGCCCAGCTACCGTCAGCAAACCTTACCGGAACGATAGGCGGTGTGTTTAATGCCTGAATAAGGCTGGTTGCAGCAAAATGGTCGTTTGCAGAAATTCCTTTGGTATTGAGGTTTGCAAGGCTGATGTTGGAGCCAACTTTAACAAATCCCATATCCCAGTCGGAGCTCAGCTTATAGGTAAAACGCTCGAATTGTGATTTGCCTTTTGCCACGATACCGTCCTGCTTATAATAGTTAATGGAACTCATAAAGCTGGCTTTTTTCGTTCCGCCGGAAAAGGTGATCTGGTGGTTGACTTTCGGAGCATTATAGTTGAACATTTCATCCTGCCAGTTGGTATCCCATTTCAGGGTATCCATCATAGCCTGTGAGAACTTCCAGGGCTGACCAGCGTTGGCAGCTGCCTCATTCTGAAGCATCAGGTATTGGTCTTTATTTAAAACATCCAGTTTGCGCCATGGATTCTGCACGCCCATATAACTTTCATAGGTAACCTGCGTTTTGCCGGTACCACCGCGTTTGGTTGTTATGAGAACAACGCCGTTTGCAGCGCGTGCACCGTAGATCGCTGCCGATGCAGCATCTTTCAGGATCTCAACGGATTCGATATCTGATGGGCTGAGGTAATCAATGCCATAACCGTTGGTAGGCAATCCGTCGACAATATACAACGGCTCGGCATCACCATTGGTGCCGATACCCCTGATCCTGACGGATACAAAATCGCCAGGCTGGCCTGAATTGTTCATGATAACAACGCCGGCGGTTTTACCCTGCAAGGCCTGGTTTACACGAAGGTTATTCCCTCGGGCCATTTCCGTAGAACTGACCTTGGCAATGGCACCTGTTACGAGACTCTTTTTCTGAAGGCCATAACCTACAACCACGGCTTCTGCCAGGTCGAAAGCGGATGGCTTCATCGTCACATTTATCACTGTTCTGCCATTCACTGTCTCAGTAAGTTTGAGATAGCCGACATAGCTGAACTGTAAGGTCTTGTTATTTCCCTGCACGTTGATTGAGTACTTCCCGGAAACATCCGTAGCTGTAGCAATGGAAGTGCCTGTAACCAACACACTGACTCCGGGCATAGTGTTTCCTTTTTCATCGGAAACCGTCCCCGAAACCAAAAGCCCCTGCTGCTGAGCAACAGCGGAGCCGACCACCATGCCGAATAGGATTACGGCGGCGGTTACTTTTAATAATCGTTTAATTTTCAGGTACATACAATTAGCATTAGGTTATATAGAATTATTAATAGATTCCCATGGTGCAGATACAGGCAATAAGTACTCACTTACAGATGCGAACAACGTACTTGTTGTCTAATGTAAAGCTACCGCAATATGAATATCAAGATTCGGGAAATAACACATAACGGTCACATCCCGACTACATCATTACTACATCAAAGGGGGTGATTTCAGATCTTGAGCATAAAGTCGATCAGATTGGCATCATGCGGGAGGTTCATCTTTTTCCGCAGGCGATAACGGCTGATTTCAACACCTCGCGGAGAGATATTAAGCAGAGGGGCGATCTCTTTTGTGCTTAGGTTCATTCGGAGATAAGCACACAACCGCAGATCCTTTGGAGTAAGCAGTGGGAACTGCTTTTTCAGGGTTTTCAGAAAATCGTCGTGTACGGCATCAAAATGATCTTCGAACTGCTGGTATTCATTGTCAGCTTCCAGATTATCATCAACGCTGCTGAGAAGCTTTCGTACTTTTTCCTCTGCCACCGGATTTGATGTTTTATCTGCAATTTTCAAAAGCTCTTCTTTCAGCTGAATCAGGAATTCATTCTTCTTCAAGAGTCCGGAAATTGAGTTTGCCAGCTGCTTATTCTTATGGGATACCTCCACCTCCAGCTTCTCCTTTTCCAGAAAGGCGAGCCGTTTTTCTGATTCCAGGGAGATATGTTTCTTATCGCGCCGGATCTTTGAGATTATCAATTTCGCAGAATACCAGACGAACAGCAGAAGGACTAGCACATAAATGATCAGGGCAACAAATGAACGATACCAGGGAGGCATAATCCGGAAGGTCAAAATGGCATCAGGGGTTTCGATATTGTAAATGCTTTTGCCTTTTACCCTGAAAACATAGGTTCCATCATGAAGTCCGGTATACTCCTTAGCTCCTTCACCCGACCATTCACTTTGGCTGTCATCATAACCTTCAAGTTTATAACTGTAAAGCAATTCTTCGGGATCATCGAAAAGCGGAACTGAAAATTCTATGCGGATATCATTGTAAGCATAAGGAATCCTTATCGGGTTGTTCCGATCTGTGAAAACTCCTCCGAAAAATGTTAGCGTAGTATCTGCTGTGCCGGTTACCGAGCGTATAAAGCATTCACGTGACTCTGGATATTTTACAGGAAATGTGGGATCATAATGCGCAAATCCTTTTTCACAGGCGATAAAAATATTCGCCTCATTCACAGCATTAACGTGTTCAAATCCCGGATTTGTGAGTTTTTTCAACGGATTAAACGGACGTTTTTCCACGATCTTCACTCCACCACTACCCGAACGAATGAATCCCAGTTCTGTTGACTTAAAAAACCAGACATTCCCTTCCTGGTCCTCTGAAAGTTCGCTTACCGGCTCCTCTCCAAGCAAATTTGAATAGTAAGGATCAGGCTCGAATGAATCTTTTGGCTTATCATAGCGATAGATTCCACGCATTGTGGTAAAAAGAATCTGATTGTCAATCTTAAACACCGAGTTCCGGTATCTCGAAGGTAAGCCATCGGATTCGTTGTAAACTCTCACCTTGGTTACCGCGGTAAGCGTACTATTCGGAACCACCCTGAAAATTCCCAATCCTCCATGAGCTATCCAAATCGACCCGTCGGGATCTTCGGCAATGAAACGGGTACTCTCGTTAAACCCCTCCAGTGTGCGGTTAAATGCCCAGTCGCCCCTCTCGCGGCTTATGAAGGAGATTCCGGTATAGGTTCCTTCCATGACTATGCCCGGCCAGTTAAGCAGGCTCATATAGTCCCAACCGCCGGCAATGTCAGAAATCAGTTTTGCCTCACTGCCATTCACCAGATAAGTCCCGGAGTTGTGACCGCAGAACAGACTGTTATCGATGAATTGCAACGACCAAACCTGACCCAGAGTCCCTGCCACAGGAGTGAAATTATTGTCAGGACTGAGCGGGTTCTGATATTCCGTCCATTTTTTGAGAAAAAGCCCCTGGTTTGTGCCTGCATAAATGGATCCATTAGCCATGATTGAACAATATCCAGTACCAGGAAGTGAATTGCCATCGCTAAAATAGGATAATGGTGAATTCACTTCAATATAGGAGATTCCCTGGTCGAGACCGAGCCAGAGGTTGTTATCGATATCAGGAAAAATGCTGAGGATGGTGTTGTTTTGTAATCCTTTTGCCTGGTTGATATGCTGGACCGGTCTGCCGTTTTTATCGATAATCAGCAATCCATCGCGAATGGACCCGAAAGCAAAGAATTTTTTGCTGATCTGAGTGCCGCAAAAAATGGAATTTTTTATCAGAAATTCCGAAGCCTCTGTTGCCCAAGGAACTGCAATTTTACCATCATAGAGGTACAATCCGTTCTTTGAGGTACCAATGATTATGCGGGTATCATCAAATGGGACAATCGTTTCTATATTTTTACCGATGAAAACCTCTGTACCGGGCAACCGCTCTGTCCGGATTCCTGTTACCCTGATCAACCCAAGGCTCCGTTCGGAAGTATAGAGCGATTTATTTACTTTAAACAGGAAGTTAAATTCCTTTTGAGGCAGGATGACCTCCAGGTTATCATTCCGAAAGAGAAATATTTTATTTTTCGACTGAAAGTATATTCCCTCGGTTGTTTCGACGATTTTCCATATATCGTTAAAACTGGTGGCAATCTCAGGAAATTTCCGGGCGATGGACTCAAAAACCAGTATTCCCTTTTCGTTGGGAACCATGATGCCGAAATCATTCATCAGTCCAATAAAGATGTTTCCGTTTGCAGCAACAAATACCGACCGGTACATAAAATGGTCGGGGAGGGAGTACAGGCGCCATCTTTTGCCGTCGAATTCCAGCAATCCGGAGCTATTTCCGAAATACATAAATCCACGCGCATCCTGAGTAATGCTCCAGTTTTGCGTGGCAGCGTTGTAATCTTTTTTCGGATAATTAATGATATGGGGAGTGCCCATATTCTTGACCTGCGCAAAAGCCATTGGCGAAAGCAAACCTGTAAACAGCAGCACCAACCCTATAAAAGGGGCTGTTAACCGGGATTTGACTTTTGCTGCTTGACTCATTATATCGATATTGACACCAAGTTAGAAAAAAGGATGAGATTCGAAGACCAGTTTTGAGATTCGAAGACCAGTTTTGAATTTTGAAATTACAGAGTCAAGTAAAGCATTGATTTTCGAAATACATTTATTACTTCCATTTTAGCACCTTCCTGATAATATCTTTTTGTGAATTAATATCGGCATCGATGCATAGCAAAATTCCTTCGGGCCTGATCTCCTTCATAAAGGAATCCAGTTCTGATACCTGAAGGTCGATGACCAGAGATTTGCCGGCAGCCTGTACCTTTTTGATCAGGGGTACCCACTGCATGATGGGGGCATCGAGGCCCATGCCCTGAACCCATTGAATGGCATTTATTTCCGGCAGTTCCAGGATTTTATCGAGGTGCCTTGCCACTCCCTTTCCGTCCACATGAAAAATATTTTGTGTCATTGGGGCGACTTCTTCTTTGATAAAGGGCAAAACAAAAGTGTCAAAATCCTCAGGTGACAGCATGGAGGCAAAATCGCATCCGGGGATATGTACTTTTTCAAAGGAGGGGATACCCATCCAATTCACTGATAGTTGATTATGAGTTTTCAGAATGGAATCGAAGTGGTTATAAACGGTGTGGAAATCCTTTGATGAAATATCAACCAATCTTTTTGCCAATAAGGGCTCCAACAGAAGATCCATGCAAAACTGCTGCGGGTCCCTGAATGCTGCAGCACAATCAATACCAGCATGAATATCCGTATAACCTACCAGATATTTTCCCTGGCATCTTTCCAAAGCCTGCAGGGTCATCTCCTCGATCTTCCTGAAATAGGGATTGTTAAAATCCAGCCTGATACTTTCCATCTCCTCCCAGCTTTTCAGAGTTGGGATTGCATAGGAAGTAACTTCTTTATATTCCAGCTCAACACCATAAAAAGCAGTATACACTTCGGGACCTAAATTGGGCCAGAATACCGGAAAGGTCTCCGCGTTAAAAGTGGAGTGCCGAAGTTTATATTCGAATAATTCGATCTGATAATCGGTGTTCCACCAGCGTTCCTTCAGATTTTTCCATGAGTAACCCGGCAGATCGATATTCTCATTATACTCCGCATTGTGAGCAGAAAACCGGATGGGTGCCCTGTCGATTATTTCCTGATCATACCAGGCATATATCCGATCCATACAGCTATTGAAATCGGGCTTTTGTTCCAATTCCACCGACCAGTGCAATTGATTACTTTTCATTGTCCGGTGTTCGCCAGGAATTCAATTTCTGCATCCTTCCATTCTGAAATACTCCCTCGATGATGGTATTGTCCGGACCATTAACCTTGAAAATTACATCCCATTCCTTTGGCCAGGCAGGAGTTATGTCAAATTTATCTTTATCATATTGAATCAGCATTCGCTGCAAGGCAATCATGGCAACGTTCCCGTGATCCTGGTCAGGAGTCCAGTCGTAATTAGGCCCCCAGAATGCTGGAAAACGAAATTGTTTGTCCCAGGTTGAGAAACTTTCAACCACCATATTCCGGGCTTCATTGGTCAGCCCCAAATAGGCTGCCTGAATGGAATTCTGCTGCCATCCACTGTTTTCTTTATGTATTCTGATTTCAAAAGTTTGTTTTGCCAGTGGCAGATCTGGCTTGCCCAAACCAAAAGTACGATAAGGAAAAACCGCATATAATTCGGGATTCTCAACATTAGCCTTTTCATAAAACTCAGCTGCCGGAGCGATAACCTTTTCATTATTGACCATCCTGACAGGTATTTCCGGAAGATCATTTATTAATTGAATCCATTTTTTTCGTTGAGTTTCTTTGGTCAGTGCCGCAGGCAGTGCTAGCATTTTCTCAGCAACTGCCCTGATACCAACAATCTCTGGCAAAGGGTTTACTGCCCGGTGCCAGGTTTCGAGCGACATAGCCGGAGAAAACAATATTTTGCCATCATTTCCGCGTTTCCAATGCTGATCAAAGAAGGTGAGGATTTCTGAAACAAAAGGAACCAGGGTATCGCCGGCAAAACTCCGGTTACGGGTAAATGAATAATAATCAAGCATCATGAGCGACATCTCCAGACCGCCCTGCCAGTAATAACGGATGTATGGATTATTTGTATAACCAACAGGTTTTCCGCTACGGTCGCATCCATAGTCACCGCTTGCATGAGTGCCCCAGAAATTCATGGTTTCGGGGTAAAATGCTCCCTCATGGTTGTAGTATTTTTTAGTAGCCAGTTTCCTGATTGGTAGCGTATTGAAGTACATTTTAAACAGGGGTTTCATCATTTCAAAATCACCTGAAACCAGCATTGTCCAGTAAGGCAGCCGGGTATTTTGCCACCAGTAGCAGCCGCCCCATTGCCGGAAATCAGCATCGAAGCCCCTGTATTCACCATCCCTGTTATAGGTATCTACTGTAAAGATAGTGCCGTTAAACTTGATCGGAGAATTGCCCCGACCACCGCAGGCATTGATAAATCGCTGCAGAATATATCCCTGGGTGACTGTTTCAGCCTCCTGTCTGGTTTTCTGATCTTTCGAAGAAATATAGAGGTAATTCCGGTTCCAGAATTGCTGCCACCAGTTTTCATGAGCAGTTTTCCTAGATCTTGCCGGTATGCTGCTGATTTCAGCGGCGGATTTTAAAAGCGAATTCTTCCAAGCATCGGAGGTCCCAATACTGGTCAGCGGAATGATGGTAATCTGAAAAAGTTTTGACGGTTTTGTGCTGACCAGCAGTGTGTCAGATTTGCTGATCATCCCTTTTGCCTGAAGCAGAGCCCCGAAATTACGGTTCAGCAGCGGATCCTGATTTGTTTTGACATATTCTCCAAGCGATTC
>CAIXHD010000375.1 GCA_903919065.1 uncultured Bacteroidota bacterium | reverse complement strand
CGACGGCATGATCCACGCGAATACCATCGATTGCGGGAAAACCGAAATGCGATAATTTTCCAGGACTTGGTCCGAAACCCGCTGCCGGATCTTCGGCACATATCCGGCATTCGAATGAATGACCTTTAGAGATTATATCTGATTGGGTAAAGGATAGAACGTTTCCGTCGGCTACCCTGATCTGCTCAGAAACCAGATCAACACCCGTAACCATTTCAGTTACCGGATGCTCCACCTGAATCCGGGTATTCATCTCCATAAAAAAGTGATTGCCAGAGGAGTCCACAAGAAATTCAAGCGTTCCGGCACTGTCATAGCCACATGTTTTAGCGAGTTTTACTGCATCATTAAGAATTGTCTTTCGTTGCTCTACGGTTAAAGATGGCGAGGGGCTTTCCTCGATTATTTTCTGATATCGCCTTTGTACAGTGCATTCACGTTCAAACAAATGAACCAGATTTCCTTGTTTATCGCCGATTACCTGAACTTCGATATGCTTTGCTTTTTCGATATACTGTTCGACAAATACACGGGGATCCCCAAAGAATAGCTGAGCCTCATGTGATGCGATCTCAATTTGTTGCCTGAACTGATCCGGGTCCCTGATGATTCGCATGCCGCGTCCGCCTCCTCCGCTCACTGCTTTAATCAGCACCGGCCAGGTTAACTGATGGGCATTTTTCAACAGTTCGTCAGGTGTTCCGCTAATCGCTGCAGTAACCGGTATACCTGACGAAATTGCCTGCCTGCGTGAAGATTCTTTGCCCGACATCAGGTGCATCACTTCCGGCGAAGGACCGATCCAGATGATATTATTTTCAATGCACTGACGGGCAAATGCGGTATTCTCTGCCAGAAAACCATATCCGGGGTGAATTGCATCAGCCCCGCACTTTTTTGCAATTGAAATGATCTGACTACCATTCATATAAGTTGAAGCCAGATCAGAGCCTTCTAAAAGATACTTTTCGACTGGGGTCTTAAGGTAATCCAATCCTGAATCAGCATCTGAAAAAATCACAACAGGTACAATATCAAGGTATTCTGCCGACCGGATAATGCGGTTAGCAATTTCGCCCCGGTTGGCAATCAGTATTTTCCTTATCATCTTTTTTTATTCAGAAAATCAGATAGGAGAGTCTGAGCTTCAGGGCTTTGCTTAAGTTTCGAAAGACTATCTATGCAGATATCGGAAGATTTTTCAGGCCCTGTTGAAAGTGTGATCCGCCATAATCTCCTGATCTCGCGAAGTGCATTAAGCGGCAGGGCAGACAATGTTTGTATTAGTTTTCCCAATTCCTCCTCAAGTTCAACCGGTTGCAGAACGTAATCTGTGAGTCCTGCGTTCAGGGCATCTGCAGCGCTGAATGATTGGCCGGTAAGCATGAACTGTTTTATTTTAATCGATTTGCACCGTTGCTGAACGTAAGGCATTATGATGGCCGGGGCCAGTCCTAACCTGACCTCTGAAAAGCCGAATGATGAGTTTGATGATGAAAAAACCCAGTCGCTGCATCCGAGAATTCCCAAGGCTCCGCCAAATACAGCGCCTTCCGCTACAGAAATCACCGGTGCCGGGAACTGATAGAAGGCTTCCATTAAATCGCTGATCAGTTTGCTTTCAGCCAGGTTCGCATCAATTGTTTTTGAACCACTCTCCTTAAGCCATTTAAGATCGGCACCTGCACTGAAGTTGCCGCCTTTTCCCCGAACCACCAGAGCGCTGATTTCCTGATCTTTTGCCAGGGTTTCCAAAGTCATGATCAACTCACTAATCATTTCCGGATTGATCGCATTTCTGACCTCCGGACGGTTCAGTACAATTTTGCCAACTCTTCTTTCTATTGTTACCTCGATATTTATATTCTTCATAATTTCTTCACCTCACCCCCCGGTTAAAACCGGAGGTTATTGATATCGGTTTTCAATCATCATACCGACCTATTATTACATTCTGTAAATGCCCGGTTTAAATTCCGGTATTTCATTTCCGGCCACAGCGG
>CAIXHD010000374.1 GCA_903919065.1 uncultured Bacteroidota bacterium | reverse complement strand
GGTATCCGTGATGATTTTACCAGAGCATTTTTCGCCAGGGCCGGCGCCAGGTTTGAACAGCGTCAGATTTTCCGGGCAGCGTCTGATTTTTTTAAAGGACTATTTTGCCTGGTTGTTGATATACTTCCGACAACGGGTTAGAGCATGCTAATTCTTTATGCAGCGAACGGAAAAACCGACGCTTGTTAGGCTTGGCCCGTTGGATAATGCATAATTGTAATAATACAGACCTGTGCAAAATGCATTCCACTCGTCTCCCGGAGGGGTTCGGGTTGTTGTCCAAAAATATGCGCTTTCTCCCAGATAATAGTAGCTCGCACTAAACTGCCCGCCTGGACGGGCATTGAATCCGCTGCTGTTGTTCAGGGACTGGTCGTTTCCTATTGCTAATCGTGAGGATGATTCTTTCCAACCTGTAGTCGATGAAATGGATTTGCCAATAGCTTGATAGTCATAATAATACGCACTGCCATATCCGTTTGCATCTAACCAGGCAACAAACAACTTCCACTCATCTAAGCTCGGCAAATGCCATCCGGGCGGACAAGCAGTCGAAGCTGCTAGCAGGTTGTACAATACCCCGTATGTTGAAAAGTTTGGGTGAGCCTTAGCTTCGCTGACTATCATTCCGTCATATCCGTATACATAATAGCGTGGTTCCGTGGCTGAAAGCAGAACCTGAGGTAACGCTCCTACTTCAGGCAGGTAGGCAAGATTCTCGATCATCCAGGTTTGGGTACCGTATGTCCTATACTTATAAGTCCTGCCATAATATTCAAATGCCCCTTCATTGCCTGCTCCTTCTTTTATGTGAGCTTTCGCTGATGCTTTTCCTATATTTTTCAGGCTGGAATCAAGCAATTCAATGTTGATCACATATTCTCCCTCCTTGACGTAGGTATGAGTTGCGATACTGTCATTCTGGATAGTCAATTTGGCGGTTTCGTCACCAAAATCCCAGACATAGAATGAGTTGGATGGAGCCATGCCTTTTGTGGTTGCAGTCCATTTGTACTCTGTTCCCGGTTTCCCTGAAAGTGGATCGGGATCAATACTCAACGGAAAATAGGTGACAGTAAGCCATTTAAAATCAACATACTTTTCCTCCACAAAATTCTTTCTCCAGCCCAAGATGTAATATCCGAGTTTGTTCAACCCGGGCTTCAAAATTACTCTGACTTTCTGGTTCTCCTCATCCTGGCTGGCAACACCGCCGTTCTGGTCGAATACAACAAGACCAATTCGTTTTTGGTTATCGACCTCTTCAAAAACCTCAGCTGTCGGACAGATTACAACAGTTCGCAGGGTATCCTTTATAACCACCTGACCATCTTTTAATTCAAAACCCCCGGTGTCATCAAGCCCGTAGATGGTATAAGCAGGAAAAACGTTGGGAGCAACCGTTCCGATGGTGTTTGAAAGGAGCTCTCCATACCGCTGCCCGATTTTATTCCAGTCTATAAGAGCCGTTTTCGCAGTGTACGTTATGAAGGGATAAGGTTTGGCGGCATCATTGCCATTCAATTTCGCGATATAGGGTTGAAATTTGTCCGCCTTGAATTCAATGACCTGTCCGGTTCCCGGTGTGTTCGGGTCAGAGATGAACATTTTGCCATCCCTGACAGAAACCTGATAGCAAATAAGGGCATGTCCGTATTGTTTGGTCTTTCCGGTGCTGTCAGTTTCCTCCCTGTATATTAAAATCGCCTGAGGTTCACCGGTTGTAAGCATCGCTCCAGCAATCATGGATAATTTTAGCGGATCCAGCTCCTGGTTCCTATCAATGTGATTCCAGAAATACGACAAAATCATGCCATCCCATTGAATGTCCTCCTGAATAACTGAACAGAAACGGTATCCGCGGGCATTATCTTCCCACATGTTTGCGTTATCGCTGAATTTATTGAACAGGTTGCCTTCGGAGGTTTTTTTTTCGAAATAGTACCACATGGCGGCCATATTCTGTCCGGCGCAATGCCCGCCCGGCGCAAGGTAGGATCCGTAGTTGACAAATTCCCAGTCGTCAACACCCGGTTTGAATCCCGAGGAAATTATGGGTTGCCCGTTTAGTACACTCTCGGATATGGAGCTGATGATGATATTGGCTCCCAGGCCCATTAAAGTGCTGCTTTTGAGCGGTCGGGCCCGGCTTTTCAGTTTGTCGGCCGATAAAAAATGGCGGGTCAGGAGGGTGATGGAACCTTTACCAATTTCCTTAAACGGGATCCCCTCGAGTTTGC
>CAIXHD010000373.1 GCA_903919065.1 uncultured Bacteroidota bacterium | reverse complement strand
TAACAACATGGATTACATTTCCGACCGCAATATCAGCAACCTGAAATCACCCGGATCTTGCAATCACTGGCCGGTTGGCCAGGCTTACTGCGATGGCCGGCGTGTAGTGGCTGCCGATCGGCCTACCCATTTTCTGGGATTTCCGATATCCGACCCGGTAATTCATGCTGGCACCGACGGCAGGAGCTGGTTGAATTCTCTCTATGGAATGAAAAACCTTACGATTGATGACCTGGTGGTTTTAGGTAGAAGCTGGGCCGCAGCACCATCTTTAACCATTGTCAAAGGAGATGGATTTGTAAGTAAAGGCTATGATCTGAGTGAGAAAACCTATCGGATTACTTATTCAGGAAAGGAAACAAGTAAGAATGTGAGCATTAAGATCGATGCAACCAAAGATTCCCCATTATTTAATCTATCGATTATTATTGAAAATTGGGGAGATCAGGGAGTTGCGATTATGGCAAATAGTAGGCAACTTGTATATAACAAGGATTTCAGAATCGGAAAAATTGAGCGGCTTGATGGAACAAATCTGATCATCTGGCTGAACAATAGATCGAATGACCCTGTAAATATTGTTGTGACAAGCGACAGGTGACCGGTGACAAAAAAATATCTGACCATGAAATGTAATATTGGAGCTTTCGGTATGGCATTGGCCGGGTTATCCGGGCTAACTGCGGGTTGTGCAAAAGAACCGGAAAAACGTCCGAATATCATATTTATCCTGACAGACGATCAGCGCTGGGATGCCATGCATTGTGCCGGAAACGGCATCATTTATACACCAAACATGGATCGGCTTGCCAGTGATGGTATCCGTTTCCCGAATGCATACGTCACCACCCCGATTTGCGCGGCAAGCCGCGCCAGTATCCTGACAGGGCTCTACGAGCGTACACATGCCTATACATTTACCAAGCCCCCGGTTCAGCCTGATCTGCTCAGGGAAACATACCCGTACCTGTTGAAGAAATCGGGATATCATACCGGATTTATTGGAAAATTTGGTGTTTCCATTGAGAAAGGATGGGCCGATTCTTTGTTCGATTATTCAAAGATGACCGCTTATCCCTATTGGAAAGAGGTGAATGGAAAAAGGATCCACCTCACCGACCTTCATGGCGAGTACGCTAACAGTTTTCTGGATTCCTGCTCTCAAGATCAGCCTTTCTGCCTGTCGTTAAGTTTCTGGGCCCCTCATGCCGTTGACGAAAGCAAGGAACAGTATTTCTGGCCTGAATGGTGCGATACTCTCTACAAAAAGGATGTTATTCCTCTGCCGCGCACTTCCACTACCGAGGTGTTTAACAGTCACCCTGATTTTGTCCGGAATTCATTCAGCCGCGAACGCTGGTACTGGCGTTTTGATACCCCGGAAAAATTTCAGGAAATGGTTAAGGGATATTATCGCATGGTAAGTGGTGTTGATGCCGTCATCGGACGAATAAGGAATAAACTGAAAGAAAAGGGGCTCGATAAAAATACGATCATCATTTTTATGGGCGATAACGGCTATTTCCTCAGCGATCGGCAGCTGGCGGATAAATGGCTGATGTATGAGCAATCGCTGAAGGTTCCCCTTATTATCTATGACCCAAGGGTTTCAATTGACCATCGGGGTAAAGTGCCTGAAACACCCGGACTGAACATTGATATCGATCCGACTATTCTTGATTTTGCCGGCTTAAAGATTCCTGAATCCAGTCAGGGGCAGAGCCTCGTTCCGGTGGTCAATGGCGAGAATGTCAAGCCAAGGGAGTTTATTCTTTTTGAGCATCTGTGGGATTTTAAGAGCATTCCCCAATCGGAATGCGTCCGTTCCAATCAGTATAAACTCATACGCTATCCGCAGCATCCGGGGTTCGAGGAATTCTATGATTTAAAAAATGATCCGGATGAAGTTCACAGTCTGATCAAAGATCCTGCCTCACAAACGCTTATCGGCGACTATACAAAGAAGCTTGATTCACTGATTGTTGTCAACCAAAAGAAATTGTGACTGTCGACTGCTGACTGTTAACTGTCGACTTTCACGGCCGGTCCACCCTCAGGCAAATTCAATAAAAAGCTCTTGAGTTCCTGAGGTTTGTTTGTAGTGATCGATATTATCCGTCCACTGGTCAAAGTAAAAGTGACAAGATTCTTTCCACCGAAATTCATCTCGGTCCGGTTTATG
>CAIXHD010000372.1 GCA_903919065.1 uncultured Bacteroidota bacterium | reverse complement strand
ATGCCGGTGGATTACCGGAACCCGAACAGGTAAATTATGGAGTTAACAAGCTGGATCGCGATAATGCCTTTTCATACGCTGATTCAATAGCCCGCTTTTTCCTGCCCGGTTATAAGGATGTTCGCCAGATATTCATCTCGGGCACCTTTAACGATTGGAGCACCTCACAAACCCCGGTGAAGAAAATCGATGGCGGATGGACCGTGAGCTTGCCAATTAAACCAGGCAAGTATCAGTATAAATATATTATCGATGGCCGGTGGACCCAGGATCCCGGGAATAAGCTGAAAGCCGATGACCTCAACGGTGGATACAATTCTGTCATTTTCTGCTACAATTATCGTTTTAGACTCGATGGATATCCTGAAGCAAAAAAGGTGATCGTTGCCGGCAGCTTCAATGGTTTTAATCCGCGGGAACTTTCAATGAACCATACGGATGGCGGTTGGGAACTGCCGATGTTCCTGACACCTGGCACTCATGCCTATAAATTTGTTGTCGATGGCAACTGGATGAACGACCCGCTGAATAAGGTGGTCAGACCTGACGGCCGTGGAAATTTTAATTCTTTTATGGCCATCGGCGATACCACCTGGTTCCGGCTTAAAGGATATGAATCAGCAAAGAGTGTTATCCTGTCCGGCTCATTCAATGCCTGGAATGCTGCCGAGTTGAATATGGAAAAAATTGCCGGAGGGTGGCAGTTGCCTTATGTGCTCGCACCCGGAAATTATGAATACAAATATATTGCCGATGGCCGCTGGATGAGAGATACAGCAAATCCATACAGCAATGGAGGAGGCGATCAGGCAAACTCTTTTATGGCCGTTGAACCAAACCATAACTTCGTGCTTGATGGTTACCCCAAAGCAAAACAAGTGGCACTCAGCGGCAGTTTCAACGGTTGGAGCCGCTCCGGTTACCACATGACCAGAGTCAACAACCGCTGGGTTCTGCCCCTTTTTCTCAACCCCGGAAAGTATACCTACAAACTGATCATCGACGGAAAATGGATCCTCGACCCCGGCAACGAACTTTGGGAAGAAAACGAATATGGAACCGGAAATTCCGTTCTTTGGATCAACCGCTAACACTATACCTATATCCTTAATCCTTCAAAATGATCCTTAAACCCTCCTTTCGCCTTGTACCTTGCGCCTTGCGCCTTCCCTTTCGCCTTGTGCCTTGCGCCTTGAGCCTTCCCTTTCGCCTTGTGCCTTGCGCCTTGAGCCTTTTCCTCTGCCTGCTGCCTTTTTATTCAAATGGCCAGCCCCTGAAACTTCGCTGCGAATACCGCATAAATCCTCTCGGTATAGATGTTGTGAAGCCCAGGCTTAGCTGGGGATCAGAATCGGAAAGGCGAAATGAGCGCCAGACCGCTTATCAGCTGCTGGTTGCATCCGGTGAAAAGATCCTTGATAAAAATCAGGGGGATTTGTGGGACAGCGGTCAGGTAAAATCCGGACAGAATATACAGATAGAATACGGGGGTATCCCTCTGAAATCAAGAATGAGCTGTTATTGGAAAGTCCGGACCTGGGATCAGGATGGGAAAAAATCTGCCTGGAGTGAACCCGCTTTATGGACGATGGGACTTTTGGAGCCAATAGATTGGTCGGCATACTGGATTAAACCCGTGGTTTCTGATCAGAAAAATTCACCAGCACCCCTTGTAAGAAAAGAGTTTATCCTTGTTTCAGCACCTGAAAATGCACTCGTCTATGTAAATGTTCTTGGTTACTATGAGCTGTACGTCAATGGGCAAAAAGTGGGTGAGGAGGTACTTGCACCCGCGATATCCGATCTGAAAATACGCTCCTTTTATAAAACTTATGATATCCGAAGTCTGCTGCATGCCGGCGCTAATTGTATCGGAATATGGTTGGATATGGGGTGGTACCGGTCGGGACCGGTTGCCCGTGTGCAAGTCGAAATATCGGTGGGAGGGAAAATGCTTAAGATAGGATCAGATACTTCCTGGATGTGTTCCCCGGGTCCGTATACTCCCCTTGGCAACTGGGCCTGGGACGGTATGGGCGGTGAACGGTATGATGCACGCACTGCCATAAAGGGCTGGAATGAAGTGGGATGCGCCAACGGTGAATGGAAGCCTGTTCAGGTGGTTGAGGCGCCATCCTGCTCTGTTACCGCTCAGTCCTGTCCTCCAAATCGTATCGGTGAAATCATTCCTTTAAAATCAGTAACCGCCCTTGCTCCGAAAATCTGTGTGCTGGATTTTGGTACCAACCTTTCCGGATGGCTCAGGTTGCGAATGCCGCAGCTGAAGTCAGGCGACCGGATAGTGATGTATTATGCTGATAAACGGTTTCAAACATCCGAAGGTGATACCACCCCGGCTGGAAAATTAAAGGCAACCTCGCAGCACAACTTTGAAACTCCCGGGGGACCGGTCAGCTATCAGACATTTAACCAGGCTGATGAGTTTATTTCAGCCGGTGAGCCGGGCGAGCAATTTTGTTCAAAGTTTAACTATCATGGCTTCCGGTACGTGATAATTGAGGGATTGCCTGCACTGCCGGCTCCCGGTGATGCAGAAGCGCTCCTGATCGAATCGGACCTGGAAGCCGTTGGCTCTTTCGAATGTTCGAACAAGCTTTTCAACCAGATACATACTGCAAACCTGTGGACCCTGAGAAGTCTGAATCTCGGAGGTTACATGGTCGACTGTCCGCACCGTGAACGGCTGGGATACGGCGACGGACAGGTGGGTATCGAATCGCTGGTCATGAACCGGGATGCCGCAGCTTTCTATGCTAAATGGGAGCAGGACTGGCTCGATGCACAGAATCTGACGACAGGTGAGTTGTCGCATACTGCCCCGAATTCAGGTGGTGGTGGCGGGCCCGGCTGGGGTGGTGCCGGTTGTGTTCTGCCCTGGAAACTGTATCTGTACTATGGTGATATCCGGCTGCTCGAAAAAGCATACGAACCGATGCGCCGTTACATTGAATTCCTTGAGGCAAAATGCACAAACGGAGTGCTGAGACATTACGGCGGTGAATGGGATTTTATTGGCGATTGGGTGGCATCCGGCCGGGGGATGGATACCAATAACTGGCCTCAGAAGCCGGCCGCTGAATTGTTCAATAACTGCTATCGCCTTTATCTATGGGAACAACTGGCTAAAGCCGCTGAAGCTCTCGGAAAGACTGATGAAGTTTCCCGATGCCGTGCGAGGATCAGCGAAATCAGACCGCTGGTTCATGCTGCCTTTTACGATGAGCAGCAAAAGCTCTATGTGATAAATGAGGAATCGTACCAGCTCATGCCCCTCATGACCGGCGTTGTGCCCGGTGATCTCCAAAAGGCAGTTCTCCAAAAGCTGGAAGACTGTATCCTGCTCAAAAATCAGGGTCATCTGGATACGGGCATGCTCGGAACTTATTTCCTGATCCAATATCTGCAGGACTCCGGGCGAAACGATCTGCTGTATACAATATTCAATCAGGAAACCTATCCGGGTTGGGGGTATATGCTGTCCCAGGGTGCTACCACCCTATGGGAGCAGTGGAACGGATTCTGGTCGCAAATCCACTCCTGTTTTACCAGTCCGGGTGGATGGTTTTTCCAGGGATTAGCCGGTATCCGGGCCGATGCCGCGGCTCCCGGTTTTAAAAATGTCATCATCAAACCAGCTATCGTTGGCGACCTGACCTGGGTAAAATGCAGTTATACCTCCATACATGGTCTAATTGTCAGCAACTGGAAACGAACCGGTAATAATCTGATTATGGAAGTAACAGTCCCTGCAAATACTACGGCTACCATTTATGTGCCGGCAATGAATGAAAGCTCAGTCAATGAATCCGGAAAACCCGCCTCCAAAGCCGCTGGTGTCAAGTTCCTTCGCATGGAAAACAATGTCGCTATCTACTCAGTCGGCTCCGGCTCTTACACCTTTCAATCTTCCACCTTATGACCCTTATCCCTCCCTTGCGCCTTTTGCCTTCATCCTTGCGCCTTCCCTTGCGCCTTGTGCCTTGTGCCTTGAGCCTTCTCTTGAGCCTTCTGCCTTATTCTTCGAGGGCTCAAACCGCCCTCATCCCCAAGCCCTCCTCAATGGTGCAAATGCCCGGAGAATTTATTCTCGGTCAGCATACGGTTATCGCCCTTGATAATGATAATGCTGGTTTTTTGGCAGTGGCCGATGATTTTGTAACATATATCCAAACCCCGCTGGGCTTTCCATTGAAATATGTGCGACGAGCTCCGGCTTCAAATTATATCTCGATAAAAACTGATCCTTCGATAACAGGAGAGGAAGCATACCGCCTGATAGTAACAACAAAAGGCATTGATATTTCTGCTAAATCGCCTGCCGGATTATTTTATGCCCTTCAAACCCTCCGGCAGCTGCTTCCTTCAGATATCGAAAGTCGGAAGGCGATTGCTCGAACGTGGGAAATCCCCTGTCTGACCATTGACGATTCGCCCCGTTTTCAATACCGGGGATTTATGCTCGATGTGGCCCGGCATTTTCAACCCGTTGAAGTTTTATACCGATATATCGATCTGCTTTCTTTTTATAAGATCAACCATTTTCATTTGCACCTGACGGACGACCAGGGTTGGCGCATCGAAATAAAAAAATATCCTAAACTTCAGGAAATAAGTGCCTGGAGGAGGCAGTCCATCGTTGGTCATGCCGGCGACAAGCCCCGGAAATACGATGCAACGGAGCATGGTGGTTTTTATACTCAGGAACAGCTGAAGGAACTGGTGAGGTATGCCCAACGGAAATTCATTACCATAGTTCCGGAAATCGAAATGCCTGGCCATTCAACCGCTGCCCTGGCAGCCTATCCTGAATTGGCCTGTTTCGCAAAAAAAATGGAGGTAACCCCTGATTACGGGGTTTTCGAAGATGTATACTGTACCAAGGATTCCACGATTTCTTTTCTGGAAGATGTTCTTGCTGAGGTGGTGGATATTTTTCCCGGGCAGCTGATCCATATCGGCGGCGATGAATGTCCGAAAACCCGTTGGAAAGCCTGTCGGGATTGCCAGCTCCGCATGAAACAGGAAAATCTGAAAGATGAAAATGAGCTGCAAAGCTGGTTCATCAAGAGGATGCAGAAATTCCTCAACAGCAAGGGACGCAATATTATTGGCTGGGATGAGATCATGGAAGGAGGCCTCGCTCCGGGTGCTACGGTGATGTACTGGCGTACCTGGCTGGGAACCGGCCATATTTCGGAGATTGCCAGGGCAGGTTTTAAAATTGTTATGACTCCGCTGGATCCGCTCTACTTTAACCTGTATGAAAATGAGGAACGTGTGATCACTCCTTTGGCCTATCCCGGTTTGATCCCGCTTGAAAAGGTGTATAATTATGAACCTGTGCCGGCAGGGTTATCTGCAGTGGATGCCCGCAATGTTATTGGTGTTCAGGCTAACCTCTGGAGTGAATATGTTAAGGACGGCACCGGCGCGGAATATATGACTTTCCCCAGGGCATGCGCGCTGGCAGAGGTTGCCTGGTCGCAGCCTGCTTCCAAAGATTACCGCGATTTTATCAATCGGCTGAAAATAAACAGCGCACACCTCGATAATCTAAGCGTGAATTATTCGGAATATTTCAGAATGCCGGAGCAGGCAAAGCCACCTGTTCCGCAGAATTTTTACGTCGATATTTCCGGTAACGATGCCAATCCCGGAACAAAAGAAAAACCGGTGGCCACGCCCGAAGCCGCACGCGACCTGGTGAGGCAGTACAAGGCAGTCAACGGCAGGCACCCCGGTCAAATCAATGTTTGGGTCGGCAAAGGACAGTACGACCTCGACAAGTCGCTGGTATTAAACGAGAATGATTCGGGCGAGCCCGGCTCGCCTATTGTCTGGAAAGCAGCGGAGGCCGGTCAGGTAAGTATCACCGGGGGCAGAAGCATCGCTCCGGAGAAATTTATTGCGATTACCGATAAGAAAATACTCAAAAGACTCACCGTAGTGGCAGCCACCAAAGTTATGCAGGTGAGTTTGAAAGATCTTGGAATTCGTGATTTCGGACAATTCCGGCAGTTCGGTCATGCCATCCCCGTAAACCCGGCTCCCCTGGAGCTATTCTTTAACCATGAAGCCATGAAACTGGCGCGATACCCGAATGCCGGCGATATAAAAATCGGCAAAGTAGCCGATCCGGGATCGGTGCCGCGCAACCGAGATTATACTGGCCGGGGCGCCCTGTTCACTTATACCGATCAGCGACACACCCGATGGGCCGGGCAAAAGGATATCTGGCTGCAGGGAACTTTCAACTATGGGTTTGCCGACGATAATGTGCTGGTGGAAACTATCGATACCATCAGTAAAACCGTCAAACTTGCCATGCCCTCCCTTTACGGTGTGGCCGGTGGACAGGACTATCAGCAGTATGTGGCACTCAATATCCTCGATGAGCTCGATTCTCCGGGAGAATGGTATCTCGATCGCTCCTCCGGGATATTATATTTCTGGCCTCCTTCGGATATCAAGGGCAGCTCAATTATGGTGTCCATACTCGAAGAGCCGGTCATCTGTTTGGAAGGGGTGACCAACATTAATTTTACCGGGTTTATTATCGAAGCCGGCAGAGGCATCGGAATTTATATGGAAAGGGGAAATGCAAACCTCATAGCCGGCTGTACCGTAAGAAATATGGGGACCACAGGCATTTTTATGGGGCAGGGCGCCAGACAAACCGTGCCGTATATTACCCACGAAGATTATGAGGGGGTTCCCGTATCGCGATATGCCGGCAGCCTGCAGGCGCACCTGTACAAATTCCCGGCCTGGGACCGTGGAGCCGGTACCAGTAACGGCATACTGAGCTGCGATATTTATAATACGGGCAGTGGTGGGATCGTTCTGGGAGGAGGCGACAGGATACAGCTGGTTCCGGGAAATAATTACGTGGAAAACTGTAAAATCCATGACTATAACCGGCGCAATAAATTTGTTTGGGCAGGAATCAATGTCGATGGATGCGGTAATCGCGTATCACATTGTGAAATATATAATTCCGATTATCAGGGGATCTTCGTCAGGGGCAACGATCATCTTTTCGAATATAATAATGTGCATCATGT
>CAIXHD010000371.1 GCA_903919065.1 uncultured Bacteroidota bacterium | reverse complement strand
CTCCATCCCGCCAATGGTTGCGGCTGCCGGAATTGAAGCCTTCAAAATCATGACCAGCTCTACCGAACTGCTCGACAAGCTGCATGAAAACCGGAGTTATTTTGTGGAACAGATGACCCGTATCGGATATAAAATCAAGCCGACACAATCCGGAATTTGTGCCGTAATGCTCGGGGATGCAAAACTATCTCAGGAAGTGGCTTCCCGATTGCTTGCTGAAGGAATCTATGTTATCGGATTCTATTTCCCGGTAGTTCCAAAAGGAGAAGCCCGAATCCGCGTTCAACTCTCTGCCGCGCATAACCACGAACAACTGAAAAAAGTGGTTGCAGCATTTGAGAAGGTCGGTCACGACCTGAACATTCTCTGATTGACCTTATTTTCAGCCAAACCAAATAAAGTCGTGTTATTTGCGTAACACGCTCACTGATCAGGCCGTACATTAAGTTGTGCGGCCTTTTTATTGTTCTATATCATTGTCGAAGAGCAACTTTTTTTCTGTTTTTGATATCCCCCAAATCGATATTTTTAAGTCAGACTAACCATTAAACCTGACTTTCATGTCAAATATCGGATCTTATGATGACCGTCTGAAAGATTTCAGCTGGTCAATTGCAGAAAAGGAACTCGGCTATAATCCCGGGGATACCATTAATATCGGCTGGTATTGCACCGACCGGATTTGCCAGCTCGGTAAAGCAGACAAAACAGCCCTTATCTGGGAAGGCCGCGAAGAGGAAAATACACGTACGTATACCTTCAATGACCTTCGTATCCTCAGTAATACTTTCGGAACTTTTCTGAGAAACACCGGACTGCGCGATGGCGACAGGATTTGCCTTTTCATGGATAAAGCACCGGAACTTTATATAGGTTTTCTGAGTATTCTGAAGATAGGCGCAGTAGCGCAGCCACTTTTCTCCGCATTTGGGGATGAGTCACTGTTTGTCCGGCTGGAAAATGCAGGTACAAGGGCTATCATAACCTCCCGGAAGCATGCTTCGAAAGTTCAGAAAATTCTCGACAAGCTTCCAAATCTGGAATTTATCATTGTGGTGGATGATGACGGTAAAAAACCGCTGAAAAATAAGGAGATCGCCTTTTCATTGGATCAGGCTGCTCCTGTGGATCAGTTTGAAGTCTTCCCGACAAAAGCAGAAAGCAATTCGGTATTACACTACACCTCAGGTACTACCGGCCAGCCAAAAGGAGTCAAGCATGTTCACTATTCCCTGATTTCGCAGTACCTTACCGCAAAGTGGGTTCTCGATCTGCAGGATAATGATATTTACTGGTGTACCGCCGATCCGGGCTGGGTAACAGGTACCAGTTATGGTATCATCGGGGTTTGGAGCCTGGGTGTCACACAATGTGTTAAGGATTCAGGATTCTCTGCCGAAACCTGGTATCGTTTTATCGAGAAGCATAAAATTACCATGTGGTATTCAGCACCTACCGCTATACGCTCGCTGATGAAGGCCGGTGATGAGATAATTAAACAATTTGATCACAGCTCATTGCGCCATTTAGCCAGTGTTGGAGAACCTCTTAACGCCGAGGCAGTGGTATGGTCGCAGAAAGTATTCGGATTACCATTCCTCGATACCTACTGGCAAACAGAGACCGGCTCCATGATGATCACCAACTTTCCGGGAATGAAAATCCGACCGGGTTCGATGGGAAAATCCTTCCCCGGACTTACATGCGCACTTCTGGATCCTGATACCTTTGAGCCAATACACGAAACCAACAAACCCGGACTGATAGCCTTCCTGTTCGATTGGCCCGCGCGCATGAGGACCTACTGGAATAATCAGGAAACTTTTGAAAAGAAATTCAAGAACGGCTGGTACATTACCGGTGACCGCTCCACAATTGATAAAGACGGATATTTCTGGTTCATCGGCCGCGATGACGATGTCATCAATACCGGCGGTCATCTGGTTAGCCCGTTTGAGGTGGAATCGGCCCTTCTGGAGCACGAGGCCGTAGCTGAATCTGCCGTGGTTTCCAAGCCCGACGATATTAATATGGAAGTGGTTAAAGCATTCGTCACACTCAAACCCGGCTTCGTGGCCAGCGACGAGCTGGAGCTCGAAATCATGAACTTCATTCGCAAAAAACTCTCTCCTCTGGCTATGCCACAGGAGATCGAGTACATCGACCTGCTGCCGAAAACCCGAAGCGGAAAAATCATGCGCCGGGTTCTTCACGCCAAAGAATGGGGCGAAGAAATTGGCGACATATCAACCTTAGAAAATGACTAAGCTGACAGCTTTTCTTCCAAGCTGTCAGCTTTAAAAAAACGATATAAACTTTAAAATTAAATATCATGCCCGACATTAATCAAATGAAAGCCGACATCCTAAAGTATGTAGTCAATGAATATGCTGAGGATGAAGATGATGTAACTTTTGACACCCCGCTTATCTCCGGCGGCCTGGTGGATTCCTTTTCGATGGTATCGCTTAAAAGGTTTCTTGAGGTAAAGTACAAAATCTCGATTCCCGACGAGCGCGCCACTCCTGAAGCTTTCGACAACGTAACCAAAATCGCTAACCTCGTATTGGAGTACCTATAAAATAAACAAGTACAGGGCAGAGGGCTGATGGCAAAAATTAGTATAAAGAAAAAAGGAACAAGAAGTAAGGACCTTCGTATTTGACACGATACCAGGGGTTAAAACCCCTGGCTATTAATACGCTCGTTATTTCTTGCTTCTTAAGCCCTAAAACTAATTTCTGCCTTTTGCCCTCTGCCTTATTCTAATCTCGTACATCTACCAACAATCAACATATGAGCTATTCTGAACAAACCCAAAAAATCTACCGCGATCAGCTTGAAGCCATTGCGCAAGCAGGGCTCTACAAGCAGGAGCGGTTCATCCATTCGCCTCAGGCTGCTGATATTGAAGTTGAATTTCCTGCCGGTTCGGAGGCAAAGAAAGTCATCAATATCTGCGCCAATAACTACCTCGGATTGTCCAGCCATCCTGATGTAATCAAGGCTGCCCATGAGGGCCTCGATTCCCGCGGATATGGCATGTCATCGGTCCGTTTTATCTGCGGAACACAGGATATTCACCGTGAACTTGAAGCCAGAATGACAGAATTCCTGGGTACCGAGGACACTATCTTGTTTCCATCATGTATGGACGCAAATGCCGGCGTTTTTGAAGCTATTCTTACTCAGGAAGATGTCATCATTTCCGACCGTTTGGTTCACGCATCACTTGTAGACGGCATCCGGCTCTGCTCTGCCACTCACGATACCTTCAAGCACTCCAACATGGAGCATCTGGAAGAAAAACTCCAGCTTCATGCAGATAAAAGGATTAAACTGGTG
>CAIXHD010000370.1 GCA_903919065.1 uncultured Bacteroidota bacterium | reverse complement strand
CGGAGTTTCATCAAAACTTTCGCTGGCGGCAATCGAGGAGTTTTACAAAGGGATAAAACTTGCCTGCAATCACTATGAGATCGACCTGATCGGAGGCGACACCAGTGCCAGCAACCACGGGTTCACTATTTCGGTTACCGCGCTTGGCACCGCTCAGGCAAAGCAAATCGTTTATCGGAATGGTGCTAAAAAGGGCGACCTTATCTGTGTCACCGGCGATCTTGGCGGAGCCTTCATGGGCCTGTTGCTCCTGGAGCAGGAAAACACAAAATTCACCGACGACCCGGCCTATAAACCCCAGCTCGAGGGTTATCAGTATATATTGGAGAGGCAGCTAAAGCCTGAGGCGTGCAAAGACCTTGGACGAAAATTGCTGGCTGGAAAGATAAAACCGACCTCAATGATTGACATTTCCGATGGATTGTCGTCGGACCTTATGCATATCTGCGAAGCTTCGGAAACAGGTTCAAAGATTTTTGCCAAACGGATTCCCATTCATCCCGAAACGATAAAACTTGCTGATCAGCTAAGGATCAGCCCAATGGTTGCGGCATTAAGTGGTGGAGAAGATTATGAGATTCTTTTTACCATATCACCTGAAGATTCGATTCCTATACAATCGATCGAAGGCGTAACTGTCATTGGTGTAATGACTGATAAGAGTGACGGCCATTTGATTGAGCTGAAAGACAAGACCACTATATTAATGGAAGCTCAGGGCTGGAATGCCGGGAAAAAATGGGGAAATAAACAGTAAAGTGGCAGCTAAATCTCTTCGAGAGGCCCTTTGATAATTCCACGACGGGATCCGCGAATAAACTTAACGATCATATCACGTTCGCCGTTGCCAGTAAGCTCATTTTCAATTCGTTCCATTGCCTGACTGACATTATAGCCTTTCTGATAAACATACCGGTAAATCTCATGTATCTGTTCAACAAGCCCTTCAGAAAAGCCTCTTCTGCGCATGCCCACAAGATTAAGTCCCTCAAAACGTAAAGGATCGCGACCGGCGGTTACAAAAGGCGGCACATCCTTGCCAACCTTTGAACCACCCTGTATCATGGTATGTGCGCCTATGCGCACGAACTGATGAACTAAAACCATACCGCTCAGAATGGCATAATCACCGATTTCAATTTCACCGGCCAAACCAACGGCATTGACCAGAATCACATGATTTCCAATTCTGCAGTCGTGGGCTACATGGCTGTATGCCATTAACAGACAATCCGTGCCGATCACGGTTTTTCCAAATGACTTTGTGCCTTTATTAACGGTAACACATTCGCGGATTATAGTATTATCACCAATTTCAACATAAGTAATCTCTCCATCATATTTCATATCCTGAGGAACAGCAGAGATCACAGCTCCCGGAAAAATCCGGCAGTTCTTGCCGATCCGGGCTCCGTCGAAAATAGTTACATGCGGCCCGATCCAGGTTCCTTCTCCGATCACAACATCTTTGCTTATGACCGAAAAAGCTTCCACCTCGACATCTGAGGCTATTCGTGCTTCAGAATGTACTGAAGCGAGGGGGTGAATCATTTTTCTTTTTATTATTTAACTTCCTTATTACGAACAAGCTGGGCCATCATTTCGCCTTCGGCAGCAACGCTGCTACCAACAAAGGCCTGGGCTCTCATTCTGACTATACCACGGCGCACCGGTTCAAGCAGTTCGCATTTCAATAACAGTGTATCTCCCGGCACAACCTTCCTTTTGAACCGGACACCATCAATTTTAAGAAAATAGGAGCTGTATTCTTTCGGATTGTCAACTGTCTGCATTATTAAAATTCCTCCGCATTGCGCCAGGGCTTCAACAATCAGCACCCCTGGCATTACGGGCTCCTCAGGGAAATGACCAACAAAGAAAGGTTCATTCATGGAAACATTCTTCAGTCCAAGAATCATTACGTCAGTCACTTCAATGATACGGTCGACAAAAAGGAATGGCGGCCGGTGGGGCAGCAGTTCCTTTATGCGGTTGATATCATATTTTGGTACCGCATTGGGATCATAGGAGGGAACGACATTCCTGGCCTTTTCCTTCTTGATAACCTGCTTAACCAATTTGGCGAATTCAACATTGGAAAAATGCCCGGGCCGGGTGGCGATAATCTTACCCTTCAGCGGCATACCGATCAGCCGGAGATCTCCAATAAGGTCGAGGAGCTTGTGGCGGGCGGGCTCATTGCTGAATTCAAGCTTGCCTGAACAAAGAACACCTGCTGTCAGGCTCTGCATTCTTGGCTGTCCAATCATATCGGCGACACGGTCGAGCTCCGATTGCGGCACCTCACGCTCCAGAACCACCATTGCGTTATCCAGACTGCCTCCCTTGATCAGGTTGTTTTTCCAAAGAATTTCCAGTTCCCTGAAAAATACGAAGGTTCTCGATGGTGCGATCTGGGTTGAATAATCGGCAATATGCGAAAGGCTGGCAAACTGATTCCCCAGAACCTCGGAATTATAGTCGATCATAACACTGATACTGAATTCATCAGCAGGGAGAGCCATTATTTCTATTCCACGGGCCTCATCAGTATAAACAATCGGGTCCTTAATTTCATATACTTCGCGATCCTCTTCCTGAACTAAGATGCCCGCAGAGACTAAAGCTGCAACATATTGCTTTGCACTGCCATCCAGAATGGGCATTTCGGGACCATTAACAATAATCAGGACATTATCGATTTCTAACCCGCACAGGGCGGATAAAGCATGTTCCACCATACCGATCCGGGCACCTTTGTCCTCAAGAACCGTGTTCCGGGCAGTTTCCACAACCAAATCGGCAGATGCCTTTATCAACGGTTGTCCGGGCATGTCGATCCTTTGAAAAAGGACACCGGTATTCACTGCTGCCGGGCTAAAAATGGCGTCGATGTGGGCTCCTGTGTGAAGCCCCTTCCCTGTTAAGGTGACGCTTTTAGCTATGGTTTTTTGTTTAGCCATCATGAATTGTACCCATTAATTGGGGTGTAAAAGTAGGACTTTGATCGATACATCTAACAATCAATCCCTATTCTTTGTTTTTGGCATGCCCCGATTGCTCGAGTTGCCTGATGCGTTCAACCAGTTCCGGTAACTTCTTGAAATAGACATATGAACGCTGATAAGGCATCACTTCAAAAGCCGGACTGCCCTGTATGGCAGTACCTTCAGCCCTGACCGACTGTCCCACCCCGCTTTGCGCAGCAATCTTGGTTCCATCGGCAATAGTTATATGGCCAATGATTCCAACCTGACCTCCGATCATGCAATTTTTTCCGATACGGGTAGATCCGGATATTCCTGTTTGAGCAGCGATCACCGTATTTTCGCCGATATCAACGTTATGACCAATTTGTATCAGGTTATCGAGCTTGACTCCCTTCCGGATAAAGGTTGATCCGATTGTTGCCCTGTCGATTGTGGTGTTGGTTCCAATTTCAACGTAATCCTCAATCACCACATTCCCAATCTGGGGAACCTTGGTAAAATTGCTGCCTGTGACAGGAGCAAACCCAAATCCGTCACCGCCAATTACTACTCCACTATGGATGAGGCAATGCGCTCCGATCACCGAGTTATTATGTATGCGAGCCCCTGAGTAAATCCATGTATCATCTCCAATCACAACATCTTCACTAATATATACCTGGGGAAAAATCTTTACGTTATTCCCAATCTTCGCTCCTTTGCTGATATAACTGAATGCACCTACATAGACATCCTGACCCAGTTCAGCATTTTCATGAACAAAGGCCATGGGTTCGATTCCGGTCCGGTTTGGCCTTTTTTCCAGCATTACCAGTAATTTTGCCAGCGAGCGGTACGGATCGTCTACTTTAATGAGGGTACAGGTAACCGGCTGAGTCAGAACAAAATCATTCTGCACCAGGACCACGGATGAGCTGGTCTCATAAATATGGTGCTGGTATTTCATGTTGGAAAGAAAACTCAGGGTACCCGGCCTTCCCTCTTCAATTCTTGAAACGTCATTTACCTGAGCTTCAGGATCGCCTTCAACCTTTCCCCCCAGGAATCCGGCTATTTGTTTTGCAGTAAAATTCATAGGTCTATAAGATAATCGATTAAAACGACTAATTCCCCTGATTAGTATGCGAACTGCTCTACAGCCACTTTGGATAACAAAGGAAATACTTGTTATCGGCTTTATTCAACAAGGGAACGTTAATAATATCACTGGCTTCCGGCAGTGGGATCAATTCACCGCTATTATCGAAAAAAAGAATCTGGTCATCATTTTCAGCATAGGTGTTATTCGTAATGATATCGGAGAAAACTAAAAACTCGGCCTCATGGGCACTGTATCCATGTTCCCTGACGGCTACTTTTCTCAGGTCTTCGATTTCATTCGGGTCCCAGGGTGTTTTCCGGATCCTGATTCCCGGAAGCTTCCGGTTGAGCAATCCTTCTGAAAGCAAGGAGAGTATACGGTCGGGGTGCTCTGCCCAGACTTTTATCGAAGCAAAAATATCGGCATCGTCGAGTTTGGAAAATTCGTTCACCAGCCAGTCTGGATCATCCATAGGCCTGTCGCTGAGAGGTCCGGGGTAAAGAAAAGCATGAAGGGCAGGCGTGGCATAAACAGTTGTTCCATTGTAGGCTAATTCCCGCGCACGGCGCAGGGCCTTTACGAGCATCTGTTCTGCAGCTATTACGGTTTTATGCAGATATACCTGCCAGTACATCAGCCGACGAGAAATCAAGAATTTTTCGATGGAATAAATTCCCTTTCTCTCCACCACCAGCTGATCATTTACCACCCTGAGCATTTTAATTATTCGCTCGGCACCCACTGCTCCCTCTGTAACTCCCGTAAAGAAGCTGTCGCGGTTGAGGTAATCGAGCCGGTCCATATCCAGCTGACTGGAAACGAGCTGATGAAAAAAGGATCTGGAATATTTATCCTCAAAAATCCGGATAGAGAGATCGAGCTGCCCCCCGGTAGACCGGTTTAGCTGCTCCATCATCAAACCGGAGAGTTTTTCATGATCAACGGCTTCAACGATACTGTGTTCCAAAGCATGAGAGAATGGGCCGTGGCCGATATCATGCAGAAGAATGGCTGAAATAGAGGCATCGCGCTCCTCATCCGACACGGCATAACCTTTTCTTGAAATCACCTCCAGGGCACTGTTCATCAGGTGTGCAGCACCAAGTGCATGTTGAAAGCGGGTATGGTTTGCCGCCGGATAAACATAAAAGGTGAGTCCAAGCTGCCTGATCCTGCGTAACCTCTGAAACCAGGGATGGTCAATCAGGTCATAGATGGCGGAAGACGGAAAACTGATAAAACCGTACAGTGGGTCATTAATTATCTTGATTTTATTGGATACTGTCCGGAATTCTTTGTCCATCAGCTATATCGTATTTGCATCACAAAGATCAAAATTTTACTGATAATGAACACGTTTCCCCGTAACGAATTGGTGTTTTGGAATTAATTATCTATTTTTGCGCTCGATTGTGGGAATTCTGGTATAGGGGACACGGGTCCCCTATTTTTTAATTTTGTAGTTTTGATAGATAAAAAGCAGATAGAAGTTATTGTTACTGAAGCACTTAAGGAAACGGAAGTGTTTCTGGTAGATGTTTTGGTGAGCCGGGGAAAAGTGATCCAGGTTTTCATCGATCATAACAAAGGCGTGAGCCTTGATGATTGCGGAACGGTACATCGTGCAATTGAGGAAAAATTAGACCGTGAACAGGAAGACTTTGAGCTCCAGGTATCATCCCCTGGTTTGGGTCAGCCAATCCGGGTTTTTCCCCAGTACACAAAGGAAATCGGGCAGAAACTGGAGATCGTTTTTTTGGATGGCGAAATTCTGAAGGCTACATTGCTGGAAGCAAAGCCCGCTGAATCGGGCAAGGAAGCTGAACTGGTTATCCGTCAAATCGGTACCAAAAGAAAACCGGCACCTGAAGAACCAATCATTGTGGAATTGAGCCGCATAAAATCGGCGCGTGTAGTAATTGATTTTAAACTGGTGTAAATAGATAGGCCATGGAAAGTATAAACCTCATTGATACGTTCTCGGAATTCAGGGAACTAAAGAGCATCGACAGGACGACCATGATGAGCGTTCTCGAGGATGTTTTCCGCAGTATTCTGATTAAAAGATTCGGAAGTGATGAGAATTTTGATGTGATCATCAACGTTGACAAGGGAGACTTTGAAATCTGGAGGAATAGGGTTGTTGTGGCTGATGGGGAAATCACCGAACCAAACCTGCAGATCTCACTAACCGAAGCCAAGAAGATTGATGAAGATTATGAAGTTGGTGAAGACGTTACAGATGAAGTAAAACTGGAAGATTTTGGTCGCAGGGCGATCCTTTCATTACGCCAGAACCTCACCTCCCGGATACTTGAGCTGGAGAAAGACCATGTTTACAGCAAATACAAAGATAAAATCGGCGATATCATCACAGGCGAGGTTTACCAGGTCTGGAACCGTGAGATCCTGATCCTCGATGATGAAGGAAACGAACTGATATTGCCAAAATCAGAACAGATACCTTCCGATTTCTTCCGCAAGGGAGATTCGCTGCGTGCCGTTGTGGTAAAAGTGGATATGCGGAATAACAGTCCGGTGATCATTCTGTCCAGAACAACGCCGATATTCCTGCAGAGATTATTCGAACTTGAAGTTCCTGAAATTTTCGACGGACTGATCACGATTAAAAAAATCGTTCGGATTCCCGGGGAGCGTGCTAAAGTTGCCGTTGAGTCCTATGATGAAAGAATTGATCCGGTTGGTGCCTGCGTCGGAATGAAAGGTTCCAGGATACACGGTATCGTGCGGGAACTGAGAAATGAGAACATTGATGTTATCAATTATACTGCAAATATCCAGTTGTTTATCCAGCGTTCACTAAGCCCGGCAAAAATCAGCTCCATCAAGCTGAACGAAGAGGATCATCGGGCCGAAGTATTCCTGAAGCCTGAAGAAGTTTCACTGGCGATCGGGAAAGGCGGATTGAACATTAAGCTTGCCAGCATGCTTACTGATTACGAAATAGATGTATTCAGAGATATTGCCGGTGCGGAGGAAGATATCGACCTCGATGAATTTGCAGATGAAATTGAAAGCTGGATTCTTGACGAACTGAAAGCAGTTGGATGTGATACTGCCCGCAGTGTGCTGGATTTATCGGTCACAGAATTGGTTAAACGCACCGATTTAGAAGAAGAAACGGTTAAGGAGGTTATGAAAATCCTCCGTTCAGAATTTGAATAAAATATATGTCAGAGGTAAAACGATTAAGCAGGGTTGCGAAAGAATGTAACGTTGGGATTCAGACCATCGTGGATTTCCTTCATAGAAAGGGATTTCCGATAGAGAATAATCCTAATGCCAAAATTCCACCAGAGGCTCTGGTCCTGGTCATGAAGGAATATCAGAGTGACCTGGCAGCCAAACGTGAAGCGGTGCAATTCAAGGAGGAGCACAAGTACGAATCCCGAACCACCATTTCCATTGAAGATTCTCCAGCCCAGCCAGTCGAAGAAGAGGTCGAGCCGGATGAAGTACTTCTGATTCAGGATAACCGCAGTTCCTCGAAATTCGATTTGGATCAGGATGATTCAAAACACGAAAAACGCGAAAAGAAAGAGGAGCATGAGCTCACAGCTATGCCTATTGACAAGCCTGTGGGACCAAAAATTGTTGGCATGGTTGATCTGGAAAAACAAAAGCCGAAAGCCAAGCCGAAACCCGAGCCAATACCAGAACCGGAACCTATTCCGGAACCAGTTATTGAAGTTAAAGCTGAGGTTCAACCCGTTGCCCAGCCAGAACCGGTAGTTCAACCGGAACCAATACCTGAGCATAAACCCAAACAAAAGCCCGAACCAGAGCATCAGCCTGAACCTGAACCTGAACATAAGCCTCAGCATAAGCAAGACCATAAGCATGAGCCCCCGGTTATAGAGGAGGTTCCCGCCATTGTTGTTCCGGCAGTCAAACAGGAAGAACCAATTGCACCAGCTCCTGAAGTTCAGGCAGCCCCGGTAGTTGAAAAAACTCCGGAACCGGTTGCGGAAGCCCCGGTAGCCGTACCTTCAGCCAGAGTTACAGAAGAAGCAGAAATCCACCACACTACCCTTGCCAAAGATCTTTTGGTTGATTTCAAGGTAGTTGGCCGGATCGATATCGATGCATTGAATCAGAAGACCAGACCGTCGAAAAAATATATCAAGGAAAAACCACAGCCTAAACCGGCAAGAGATACCCGTGCGGCTGCTCCTGATCAAGCCCCTGTTGTCAAGCAGGATCAAAGACCGGTAACTCCGGTTGAAGTCACCAAAAGGGAAAGAACGGAAGCTCCTATACACAGGATCGTTGTTAAAAAAGCGGTCGGCCCAACCATCGTCGGCAAGATAAATCTCGGACCTGAAAACGACCGCAACAGAGAAAAGGTAGAAGTGATCCTCGACAGCGATGATCCGCTGAAAAAGAAAAAGAGAAAACGTATCCGTAAGGACCGCGTACCGGTTGTCGGACCAACTACCGACCGTGAAGCGACCAAGGTGATCAAGAAACCCACCAAGGTCAAGAAGAAAATCGGCAAAGTTGAAGTTTCCGAAGAAGATGTACAGCGCCAGATTAAAGACACCCTTTCGAAAATCACGCCACGCGGGAAATCGAAAGGCTCAAAATACCGTAAGTCAAAACGCGAACTCAATCGCCAGTCAATGCTTGACGATGCTGATCGCGCAGAACTTGAAAGCCACATTATCAAGGTTACGGAATTCGTTACAGCAAACGAACTGGCCAGCCTGATGAATGTTCAGGTGAACGAAGTTATTTCCACCTGCATGAGTCTCGGACTTTTCGTATCGATCAACCAAAGGCTTGATGCTGAAACAATTTCAGTTGTTGCAGATGAATTCGGCTTTGAAGTTGAATTCATCAGCGTGGAAGTTCAGGAAGCCATTGAACAGGAAACTGACAATGTCGACGATCTTAGACCGCGACCACCGGTTGTTACTGTGATGGGTCACGTTGACCATGGTAAAACATCGCTCCTCGACTATATCAGAAAGACGAATATCATCGCCGGTGAAGCCGGTGGTATCACCCAGCATATCGGAGCCTACAAGGTTGCTCTGGATAATGGGAAAACCATTACGTTCCTTGATACGCCGGGTCACGAGGCATTTACTGCCATGCGTGCCCGTGGTGCTCAAGGTGCCGATATGGCTATTATTGTAATCGCTGCCGACGATGCAGTTATGCCCCAAACGATTGAGGCTATCAACCATGCTGCAGCTGCCAATGTTCCTATGGTATTCGCAATCAACAAGATTGACCGTGAAGGATCACAGCCCGAGAAAATTAAGGAACAGCTGGCCGGAATGAACTACCTGGTGGAAGACTGGGGTGGGAAATATCAATCTCAGGAGATATCCGCGAAAAAAGGTATTGGTATTGGCGAGCTGCTTGAAAAAGTATTATTGGAATCGGAAATGCTTGAACTTAAGGCAAATCCAGAGAAAAACGCATTGGGTATCGTTATCGAATCAGCCCTTGATAAAGGCCGCGGATTCGTAAACACGATACTTGTACAGGGCGGAACATTAAAGATTGGCGACATTGTCCTTGCCGGTAGTTATTTTGGTAAGGTGAAGGCTATGTTTAATGAGCGCGGTGGAAACATCGCGACGGCAGGTCCATCAGAGCCGGTTATGGTTCTTGGTCTTAACGGCGCTCCTCAGGCCGGTGACAAATTCCATGTTATCGGATCAGAGCGTGAAGCCCGCGAAATTGCTTCCAAGAGAGAACAACTGCAGCGTGAACAGGAATTACGTACACGCAAGCATATTACCCTTGATGAAATCGGCAGACGTATTGCTATCGGCAACTTCCAGGAACTCAATATCATTGTTAAAGGTGATGTTGACGGTTCAATTGAGGCTCTGTCAGATTCACTCATCAAGCTCTCCACTCAGGAAATTCAGGTTAACATCATACACAAGGCCGTCGGACAGATCTCAGAGAGCGATATTCTGCTCGCTACTGCTTCCAACGCTATCGTTATCGGATTCCAGGTCCGTCCTTCGCTTAATGCCCGCAAGCTGGCTGAAAAAGAAGGTATCGAGATTCGCCTGTACTCCATTATATATGATGCGATCAATGAACTCCGGGCAGCTATGGAAGGCATGCTCAGTCCTGAAATCAAGGAAGAAATCACTGGTACTCTCGAGGTTCTCGAAGCCTTCAAGATTACCAAGGTTGGAACAATTGCAGGTTGTATTGTCCGTGACGGGAAAATTTACAGAACATCGAAAGTCCGCATAGTCCGCGATGGTATCGTGGTTTACGATGGATTGCTCGGTTCGCTGAAACGTTTCAAGGACGATGCCAAAGAGGTTGTTTCAGGATTGGAATGCGGCTTGAATATCGACAAATACAACGATATACAGGCAGGCGACATGATTGAGGCCTATACAAGCAGAGAGGTCAAGAAAACGCTGTAATAAAGTCTGCAGTCTGCAGTTTTCAGTCTGCAGTCTGCTTATCGATAGCTGCGGGTTTTAACCCGTAGATTCTGGAGAACGCTGAGGAATTGAAAAAGGCCGGAAGGGAAAACCCCACCGGCCTTTTTTCTAACCCCGGGTTCAAACCCCGGGCTATTGATATTTTGCCCTATGATATGAGCTTTGTGTAGGCAGCTGCGTCAAGCAAACCTGCGAGTTCTGAAGGATCCGTAATCTTGATCTTCACCATCCAGCCATCGCCGTACGGATCTTTATTAACAACTTCCGGACTGGTTTCCAGTGCGGGATTGATTTCCAGCACTTCGCCCGAAACAGGCATATACAGCTCTTCAACAGCCTTTACAGCTTCAATATTGCCGAAAGCTTCGCTCTTTGCCAGTGTTTCGCCAACTGTTTCGATTTCCAGAAATACTATGTCACCAAGGTTTGATTGAGCATAGTCAGTAACTCCGACAAATGCACAATCATTTTCTACGCGGATCCATTCATGATCCTGGGTGAACTTCAAATCCTGAGGTACGTTCATGGTTTATGTTTCTTTAGTTTGTTAACTTTTTCTGATCCAAATTTAAGAAAAACCCTACATATTGGCCAAGGTAAATCTCAGGTTAAAACCAATCTTTGTATTAGCAGTTGGATAAGAGGTTTGAACAATCGGCTTATTAACTACCTGGTCAAAATAGAATTTGAGCTCAAAACGACTGCTGAGCCTGTAACCCGCTGTGAATTTAGCTGTTACAACAGTCTGCCCTGAGGTAGGAACATTGACATCCTCTTCCAGCTTACGCATGATAATGATGCTTTCACGGATCGATAAATCGAACCTCAGGTCGAGATCCGACTGGAATTTCCTTTGCGTGCCCCCAGCCTTAATGGTAACCGGTACCTGCTCAAAGCGGTAACCTGTACCGATAATGATATCATTGGAACGGTTTTCCATCAACTGGTTATTATTCAAACTAAGGGTCAGGTTTCGTGTTCTCTTCAACTCAACCCTCGCCTGCAGACTATTCTGTAAAAGAGCATCAAATCCGATCAGCGGACTCAAAGACTCAGAAATGCTGATGCTTCCGATTTCGCGTGAAGGCAGGAAATTTTCCTGAGCATCCCTGACGTAGTTCATTCCATCCATTTCATCCGGATTCCAAAAAAGGTTGGTCGTGTAATTCCCAACCGAATAGGTACTTCGGTAGGTATGGTTGATGCTTAACTGTTTCAAATATTTCTTTACGAATGCCTGACGTTCCAGTCCGCTGTATTGTATACGCCAGTTAGGCATCATACTCAGCACACCGGGCATGGCATCCAGACTGACAGCATCGGCACTTTTGTTGGAGTATGCGGCCATAAAGGCGGGAATAAGCACTTCCAGATCGGTTGGACCGTAACCATCAGCATATCCCGGGGCATTACCCGAGGTGGGATCGTAAACCGGACTGCCGGTAACCTGGTTGTTCACGCGCTGCTCGGCAAGCCGGCGGGAGATAACCACCCGGTTATTCTTAAATTTCTCAAATGTTGCCGAGGCGTACCCATCGCTTGCCTGTATCTTTTCAAATGCGGTTCCGAGAGTCATTACCGACATGGTAAAGTTGCCCCGGTACATCTGGTTCGCAGCCACGAACTGAGCGTTATCGCCATAAATATAATATTGCTCGATATTCTGGCTGGTTGAGTGAGAAGCTTCAACAGTAAGCCTCAGATCAGTAAATGGCTCGATGCTGGAGGAAAACCGCCACGCTTCATTCAAGGAATTGGTAAAAGCCTCATTAAGGGTTGAATCTGTGGTAATCCATCCGTTGGCAGCGGCAAAATCGCCAAAGACCGGATCCTGTAAGCCAAAGAGAAAACCTAATCCAGGAGAACTTATGCCGTTTATTTTTCTCGAACCGAACAGTTTGGGCTCAGGCATATAACCAGGCAGGAAGGTACCGTTGTCACCGGAATAATTCAACGACAAGTTCTTAACCCCCATCAGGATTCTAAGGAAATTATCCGTGACAAAAATCAGGGGATTATCCTTAACCTCTACAGCGCCCTCCACTTCGATGCGCCCACCAGTGACATCTTTATCACAGGTTATTTTAACCCGCCTGTCGTTGAGAACCTCGGTTTCAATTTCGAGAACCCTATTGTTATCATCATAGAATTTCACCTTTACCTCTTTGGTCAGGAGGTCGTGAACAACAATCTTGGCCACCTTAGCCTTAAGGTTGATTTTGTCGGCTTCGAATTTTGTTGTTTTGGTCGGTTTAGCTGCCGAAGTAGATTGCCGGCGCTTATACTTGTCATCAATCTTTTTCAGGTATCCGATCTTATTGTAAAGGGTCTGCATGGAGGCGGAGGTAGTAAGCTGCATGCTTCCGTCGTTCTGGATGGTATTACCAAGCACAATGGTATCTGCGGTAATCGGTCCGGCCGACCAGTCATAGTCCACACGATAGGAAGCGTTTGCTGTTAACCAGTTGAGCAGAGGAATCTTATTGATCGGTATCATATAAGATGCATTAATCGTATGGTGATACTGGGTGGGCCGCCCGAAGGCAAGAATATTATTTACGATACTGTCACGCTTTTGCTGATAATCAGCTGTTCCCTTGGTAATGGCACCATCAGGTTCATCAATCCTGGCAATATTGGAATTATTAAAATCTAGTTTGAGGTTCCTCGTGAGATCCCATTTAACATCAAAGTTCCGGTTCCAATTGAAGTTTTTATTAAAAGTCGGATCAAGCTTCAGTTCCGGTGCAGCCACGTTGCGCAACTGGACTTCGTTGTAACGCCTCGACATATTCGTTCGGAAACTGATCATGGAAGGCTGGTAATACAGGTTGATATCCTTAATCAGCTTAAAGACCGGCTTATCCATTCCCTTGGTCTTCTTGAACGGTTCCCATGGCTTGAGGTTATTCGAGGAGAATACGTAGTTGATTCCCCCGTTATAGCTTTTGTTCAGGTTGGACTCCGTCTTGATGTTTCGTGAAAAAGCTTCGTTGAAAGCATAGGACAAAGACCAGTTGGAGAGGCTCCAGATTTTCGGATCCTTGCGCATGGCACCTGAGGCACTGGGCTCAATCCTCACATTATTAAAATTGATACTTTTTCGCCTGTTATAATCCTGGGAGATAAACAATATACTGTCCTTCTCCTGTTTATTCTGGGCATTATCCAATGCTGCCTGCAGCGGAATATCCGGATCCATCGGGTTATACTGGGGATTTCGGCTGATCTCTGAATAGGCAACATACATTGGCAGCTGCACACCGAAATTTTTCGGGAACAACTTACCTAGCTGGAGGCTGGAGGCAACATCATACTGCATGATCTGCTCACGGCTTCGCTCGTCAACTTTTTTATCGATACTCCCGAATCCCGGAACACTGGTATTTCCTGCAAGCGAAAGGTTTCCAAGATCGGCCAGGTTAGCGGAAAGGCGTCCGTTTGCTGCCCAGCCCCCTTCTTCATCAAAATCGGTCAGCCGGAGCTCATTCATCCATATAATTGCTGTCTTGGCCAGCCCGTCATCAGCCGCTGAATTACCACTCTTTGCAGGATTCCTGATACCAATCATAATGGTGCGCACATTACTCAGGTTTGGATTACCAACCAGGATTATCCGGTTATTGCCGTCCATTTGAATAAAATGGTCTTCCTGACTCACATCTGATCCTGCCAACCGCATGGCATCATTACGTGCCTGCTTCAATTGCTGGAATACTGCAAGCTCAATATTAAAGCCGTTTTCATCCGGCCAAACGATGGTCCGGTCGGCGGTATTGACCTGGTCATACTTCATCGGAGAGATCAGGTGAGGAGTAAGTTTCAGCGGAATCTCATATTCGTAATAGTTCTGTGTATAGTCGGAACCCATTCTGATAAAGGCTCTCAGATCGCCGTCATGAAGCTGTTGCTCATTAACTGCCTCAGCATGAACAAACATGCGAAGACGCTTGTATTGCCTCATATCAAGCCGCTGTGAAGTATAGGCTGCCCTGGCGTCGCCATCTTCAAGATTGGTGAGCGTGAGTTCGATTGCTTTCTCGTTCTTCTGAATCATCTGCGGATTCGAAGGGTCGGTGGTACGTACAATTCCCGGAGGCAATACATAATTCACCGGGTAGCGGTTTCCGTTTTCCTCAATGCTAACAGCCGATATCTCGAATTTTCCGCGAGTATATTCGGGGGTAGTCAGATGCTCACCCCCTTCAAGGAGACTAAGATTATATTTTCTCCACTCTCCCCTCACAAGTTCGAGTGTTGCAAAACGCATGATTACCGGCTCGCCGAATCCTTTTACGAACATCCTCATAAACCGGATAGATTTGAAATCCTGTATACTGCCGACCACTTTCTGAGGTTCATAGATAGGAACCTTAAACTGATACCAGGTTACCGGGTCGCCGACCTTATTCTTTCCAACCATGGCGTCGGTAATAAAATTCTTACCGATCTGAAAATCAGCCTTGCGCATACTGATCTTATACTGGAAATAGGCTTCTGATTCGTTCAGTGTATTATCGAGGTTAATATCCTCTACATCAGGCAGTGATGTTGATTGAGTAGGATAGGCTTCAGTGGATTGTTCAGCGGCCAGGGAGTTGCCCTCCAGCCCGTTGTACTTCTTATACCGTTCGAGAATCCCCAGCTGAATTTCATCATAATCACCGCCCCTGAAATAGTGATAATCATCTCCTGACGGGTCGGCCTCAATTTCCTGAAGTTTCTCTGAGGTCGGATCAACAACCTGTCGTAATGAATCAAGATATTTTGAAAAGAACGACATCTCATCTGCATCCCCCAGTCCATCGAAACCAACATCCTGAAGAACCCTGGAAGCCGGATCGTTATCAAAGGCATTCACGAACGATTGTGTGACAGGAACCCGGCCCCAGCTTGTGGAATCTACATAATTGAGTGTATTTCCTGCGCTGAGCCCGTTTTCAAAGAATTTCCGCCCGTCCTTCAGAATATCTTCCGATATATTCCCAAGGTTAAAATAGAGCGATGGATCCAGGTCGTCGCGGGTGATCTGCTTCTTTGCATCCTCCACATAGGGATCCATCAGCCAGAACTCAAGGTACTCAACGTTAGCTTCCTCAAAATCGTTTGTGGTAAGTTTGGTCATGATTCCGCCCCACCGTTTTTCCGGTGAACGGAGAAATCCTTTGTTATCCAGGCCGGCTGAAAAAGCCGAACCCTTTGTGTCATAATTATACGGCCCCCTTTCATCGGGATAGAATGCCAGGTTCAGTACCTGCAATGAGACCGGAATATTCTGGGGACTCTCCTTATATGGAAAAATTTCCTGTTCCTGTATCTCCCGTGTAAAATGGCTGTATTGCTGTTCCGTGTTATTGGCAATATGACTCGGGGTCGACGAATTATTGCGGAGGAATAATGGATCGATATGATACCAGGAAAGTTTAGCGCGGTTATATCCATAAGCCTGATTGTCGCTTAAAGAAGCTTCAGGGAACATGTCGGGCTGTCCGGCCGGAGTACTGGAAAGAACCCAGTTCTGTCGCTGATTATAAGGATAACTGGTCTCGCTGCCTTCGAAGTCATCTACGAGCACCTCCCCGCCTTTTGAACCGGCAGCATTAATTACCCGCGAGTGTCCCGGAATCAGGTCGGCAAACTCACCATTGAAGGTGATGACTGATTTTTCCTTTGTTTGAATCAGTGGAAGCTTGTCGATCAGGCGGGTCAGCCATGGGGCTTCTTTACGGTAATTGGCATTCATTCCCCAGATCGTATTCGAAATAGGAATGTTGAGCATGTCGACTTTGTTAGTCAGCGGACGCTCGCTAAGGTGCAGAATGGTACCGCCGACTGCGACATCCTTATTGAATTTATACTCCAGGTGAGTTCCCACCATCGACTTCGACTGCAATGCGAAGTTCGACTGGTCTTCCAGTGAAATCTTAATAGGGGTCCCGGATTCCAGAAGGCCCTGATTGATGATCTTTACTGTACCCATCGTATAATCGACCGTAAAGTCTGAGTTTTCCGTCAGCTTCATTCCTCCTGCCGTAACAATAACACTTCCTTGCGGAATGTTCATGGCATTCAGACGAATCTCCGAGGAAGAGGATGATTTATAGGATCCTCGCATGAGAAACTTATTTTTCTCCGCGGTTTGTTTGGCGATAGTCTGCGTTTGTGAGTATAATTCCTCAAAAACATACTGGTCGGCCATAGCCTTATTATTCGGATCGCCTCCCATGATTTTTGTTCGCAGATAGGAACCGAAAGGCTCCAGAACCGGGAAAATAATTCGTCCTTTGGTTGCATTGACCGTTACCTGTTCAACAAAGTCAAAAACTCCGTCGGGTTGAGGGTCCAGCTGTGAATTAAGGTTATCAAGATTCAATACGCTGATCAAAGTTTTACCGTTGATTGCTCCTTCAGGAATGTAGTTAATGGCATTACCTGTTTTATCGTTCTGGTAGAGGATCTCGAAAACAAATTCTTCCTTATTGAGGCGGCTGGCTCCAATGGAATAAATATTCTTCATCATCAGGTCCCAGGTCGGCAGCAGCGGAGTCTGGTTGGTGCCTTTCAAAAGTTTCAGGATCAGCGAAGGGGCATCTGAACTCGCATCCTTGTTCAGTTCACCCGAAAATTCACCTACACGGTAAACTTTACCACTAACTGTATATTCATAGGCTACAGCAAGTATCTCGTCGGAACTCAGTTGCTGGTTCAGGGAGATATACCCCAGCTTGGCATTCAGTTGATATTCCTCAGTGGTAAGTCTGCGCGCATTCTCAATCTTTTCATAATCCTGGCCTCCAAGAAATCCAAATGCAGCCAGAGGAGTCAGCACTCCGTTTACCTGCCCGATATCACGGATTCCCGAATAGCTGGTTGTCAGATTATAATACAGGTCATTAATATCGTTGCCCGGATATTTACCTTGCCCAGCATCATACTTAACAAATCCGGGATTGAAGATGTTTTTCCCGGTTGTACCAGGTCCTTCGGCCAGGTCCATGAAAGCCACCACGTTACGTGATTCGCTGAAATTACTGTTCTTATTAGTTATCCAAACTTCAACCCGTGTAATATTGACCCCCGATTTGATAACCGGCATGCTTTTCAGCGCTGCGTCATAAGTATCTCTGAAATAATGCGAGAGGAAAAAGTGTTTATTCGACTCATATTCATCACCATGGAGCTCAAATTCATTGGCTACACCCCCACCCTGAACATCGATGGATTGTGTTTTTCCCTGTTGTTGAGAGAAGATACTGGTCATGGTAAGCCGGCCAAACTGCATCTCGGTTTTAATCCCGAAGAGGCTCTGGCTACCTGTAATAAGTGATCCGGTAAGAGGAAGGCTTACGTTACCTGCCTCCACTTTTCTAAGAATCTCATCGTCCTTGCCGGTATAAGCAATCCTCGTTTTATTCTCAAAATCGAAAGTTGCTTTTGTATTGTAGGAAATCCCAAGTTCCATCTTATCACCGATCTGGCCAGTGACGTTCATCTGAATCTCGTTATTAAAGTCGAAGGTGGTATTCTTCCTGACTTTCTCAGGAAGCGCCGGGTTATCGGTTTTATTTATCTGCACTCCAAAGGTCAGTTCGGCCGAACCCTGCGGCTTAATCGAAATAACATTGGAACCAAAAATACGGTCGAAAGCTTCGCCGCCGATATACAATTTAGGAATAAGGCCTTGCTGCGACGAGAATTGCTCACCCCCTACCCTTTGTTTCCAGTAATCTTTTACCGATCGGTTAAGGTCGTATTTCTGATACTGCGACTGGGTGAGAAAATAAGGATCGCCAAAGTTTTTGTCGCCCAGTTTTTGTTGAAATTTATAATCGTTTTTCTCCGGATCGAACTCGATCACGGAGCCCATGTTTTTGGGGTCCTTGAGGTAGAGCGGCGACTGAACATTCGGAGTTAGGGATGGGTAATTGAGGGTACGCGGAATTGGATAACGAAGGGTTGATGTGGTATCCCTTTTGGTGGTATCAGCTGCCTGTTTTACTGCAACGGCAGGCTTTTTTATCTGTGCAGACAGTGTCCCCGGCAACACCAGAAAGATCACAGCCCCAATAAGAATGATCAGTTTTTGAATCGATGGTCTATACTGCATAGAGGTTCCGGATACAATTAAAGTTTCTTCAAGGCCAGCTTGACTAGTTCTTCGGCTCCGTTTAACGGATTTTCCTTAAGAATCTGATCCAGTGCTTTAACCGATTCATTACGGCCGAAACCAAGCATAACCAAAGCAGATAACGCTTCATCCTTTGAGGTATTGCCCTTGTCTGCCAAAATACCCCCTGCTTCTTCCGTTTTTCCGATTTTATCCCTAAGATCGATGATTACACGCTGGGCAGTCTTCACTCCTACCCCCTTCACGCTTTTTAAAAGATTAACGTTATCGGTTTGAACGGCTCTTCTGATATCGGGAGTGGTGAGTGATGAAAGCATCATGCGGGCAGTATTTGGCCCGATACCGCTCACGGTGATCAAAAGTCGGAACATCTCGCGCTCTTCGCCGGAAGCAAATCCGAAAATTGTATGAGAATCCTCACGTATAACCTCTTCCGTGAGAAGAATTACCTGCTCCTTACCGCGCAGTGTGGCATAGGTTTGAAGGGATATCTGGATAAGGTACCCTATCCCGCCCTGATCCACCACTGCTATGGCCGGAGTTAATTCAGCCAGTCGTCCTGATATATACTCGTAAATTGCCATTACTGCTCAGATGATTTTTTTAAGCTCCCAGAGCGTTCTTTTTTAGTTCGCGATTTGCTTTACGTGATTTATAAATATCCACAGCCATGTATATTGCCTGCCGCATGGAATCGGCGCTGGCCTTATCTAAACCGGCAATCTCATAGGCGGTGCCATGTGCAGGCGAAGTGCGCACGAATGGCAGACCGGCAGTATAGTTTACCCCGGTATCAAACGATAGCGCTTTAAATGGTGCCAGTCCCTGATCATGATACATGGCCAGTACGGCATCAAATTTTTGATACAATCCCGATCCGAAATATCCATCAGCGGCATAAGGTCCGAGAGCCATAATATTCTCCTGTCGCGCCATTTCGAGGGCTGGCTTGATAATATCACGTTCCTCTGTTCCCAGCAAACCTTCATCTCCTGAGTGCGGGTTCAGGCCCAGGACGGCGATACGCGGTGAATCGATATCAAAATCACGGCGAAGTGACTGGTCGAGAATGCGCAGCTTCGAAAGCAATAGTTCTGTGGTTATTGCTCCGGGTACCTGCGACAACGGCATATGCCCGGTAGCGACACCCACCTTGAGGTATTCGCTTACCATAAGCATCAATACATCATCGGAAGAGAGTTTTTCCTGCAGATATTCTGTATGACCGGCAAAATTAAAATCCTTGCTTTGTATAGTATGCTTGTTGATAGGTGCGGTAACCAGCAGATCGATCTGATGCTCAATCAAATCAGCGACAGCCATCTCCAGAGAAATAAAAGCAGCTTCACCCGAATAACCCGATGCTTTGCCCAATTCAACACGGGCATTGTCATCCAGGCAATTAATCAGGTTAGCCCTCCGCGGATTTGCTTCACGGGCAGTAGCTACGCTGTTGAGACTGAAATTGGGAATGTTGAGGGCTTTACGGTGATAAGCAAGAACTTTTGGCGAACCGTACACCACCGGTGTGCAGACATCAAGAATTCTCGGATCCATCAGTGCCTTAATAATCACTTCGTAACCGATGCCGTTGATATCTCCCTGGGTAATTCCTACCCGTATTCTTTGTTCCTCCATAATGTGTCCTTACAGTTTGTAATATTTCGTAATGAAATCAAGCAATAATCTAACACCGGTACCTGTAGCGCCGAGTCCGCGGTAACTGTCGCGGGTGGGCAGGAAGGCTGTTCCGGCGATATCGATATGTATCCAGGGGTAAGCGGTAAAACGCTCCAGAAATTTGCCAGCGGTTATAGCGCCGGCCATCCGTCCCCCGATATTTTTTACATCGGCAATATCCGATTCAATCAGTTTCGCATAATCATCCCAGAGAGGAAATCTCACCAGTCGTTCATGCACTGTATAACCAGCCTGGATGAGCTGACCGAAAGTATCGTCAGGGGCTGTACCCATGATTACGGAACCCTGCGATCCGATGGCCATCTGGGCAGATCCGGTGAGGGTGGCGAGGTCGATTACCAGGCCCGGCTCATATTTTGAAGCGTAACTGAGAGCATCGGCGAGGATCATCCTGCCTTCGGCATCACAATTAAGTACCTCAACAGTAGTATTGTTATGCATTCGGATCACATCGCCCGGGGCATAAGCATTGCCATCGGGCCTGTTATCCGTTGCCGGAATCAGCGCGATAGCACGAACAGGCAAACCCATACGGGCCAAGCCGATAAGCGTGCCGGCAACAGCTGCTGCGCCGGCCATATCGCATTTCATTTCGTCCATGCTGCCAGGAGTTGGCTTGATGCTTAAGCCACCTGTATCGAAAGTCACGCCTTTGCCAACGAGCACCAGCGGAGCTTCGTTAACGGCATGTTCCGGTTCCCAGCTCAGTATGATAAATCGCGGTGGATCAATACTGCCGCGGTTTACCGCCAGCAGTCCGCCCATCCGGAGTGACTCAATCTGTGTTTTATCGAGTATTTCAACCGAAATTCCGGTTTCATGGCAAAGTTCTGCAAGATCTTCGCCCAACTGTGGTGCATTCAGGTAAGAAACAGGCTCATTCACCAGGTCGCGGGTAATGTTCACCGCATGGATCTTTGCATTCAGCTGCTTAATGACTGCGGCTCTTCCGTTCAGAATTCCCAAACGGGCGAAGGAATGCTTTTTCTCCTCCGGCTTGGTATAATATTTCAGAAACTGATAGTTGCTCAGGGCAATCCCTTCGGCTAAAGCTTCCACCCATTCAGGCTGGCCGGCCAGATCAACGATCACCATCTCCTCCCATTTATTGCGGCAGGCGATATCATGAACATCGAAACCACAGGTACGCCAGCTCTCTAGCAGGGTGTCACCCTTCTTTATCGGATCGGGAATCACTATAACATCAAAGTGACTGAACCTGTTAACCAGTATCAGACGGAGATTGCTATCGAGACAAAGACTGATGTATTCCTTCTCTGCAGCAGGCCATTCGTGAGCCCGCACCTCATCAGCACCAGGGAATACCAATAACCGGTTCTGAGTTGGCAGGATCAGATCGCAATTGTACAGTAACATAAGGGAATAACGGATTTAAGCCCGTAAAGTTAAAAAAATCTGACCCAAACGGATGGGAGAGCCTTACAATTAGCCTAAATTGCGGCCGCAGAACCATAGAAAGATGATCAACACAAGTGATTTAGCGCAAAAGGCTTATCGTGGAGAATGGCTGACGCAGGAGGAAGCAATGTTTCTTTATCTGAATGCCGGCGATGGCGAATTGATGGAAACAGCGCATCAGATCCGTTTAAAGCTTCACCCCGAACGTGTGGTTACCTGGATTATCGACAGAAACGTTAACCTCACCAACATTTGTGTTTCATTCTGCAAATTCTGCAATTTCTGCCGTCGCGGACAAGATGAGGATGCATACGTAACGACGATGGAGCAGTACCGCGAAAAAATCAACAACCTGTTTCAACTGGGTGGTCGCCAGCTTCTTTTGCAGGGCGGAATGCATCCCAACCTCGGTCTGGATTATTATACCACGCTGTTCAGGAATCTCAAAAGCGAATATCCGCAGTTAAAGTTACACGCATTGGGGCCGCCGGAAATTGTTCATCTGGCGAAGATGGAACAGACGGATTTTATAACCGTGCTGACCGAGCTGAGGAAAGCCGGACTGGATTCCCTGCCGGGAGCCGGTGCGGAAATACTGGTGGACCGGGTGCGACGCATCGTATCAAAAGGAAAATGCGGCACCGAAGACTGGCTGGAAGTGATGCGCATTGCCCACCGCATTCATCTGCCAACATCGGCAACCATGATGTTTGGCCATGTGGAAACTATGGAAGAAAGAGTGGAGCATTTGTTCAGGATTCGTGACCTTCAGGCGGAAAAACCCGAGGGCAGTCTGGGATTTCTAAATTTTGTACCCTGGCCGTTCATGGATGAAGGAACTGTACTGCGCGACGAGATGAATATTCGAAATTCTGTGGATATCAGGCAATATATCAGGCTACTGGCTTTATCGAGGATAGTTTTGCCGAATATCAGCCATATACAGGCTTCGTGGCTGACAGTAGGCAAAACGGCAGGACAGATTTGCCTGCACGCCGGTGCCGACGATTTTGGTTCGGTGATGATCGAAGAAAACGTTGTTTCCTCGGCAGGCGCTCAGAATAAGATGGATGCAGCAGGTATGCGTGCCGCCATCCGGGAAGCTGGTTTTACTCCCCGGCGCAGGAATCAGTTATTTTTGGAAGAGCCGGACTATATCGTTCCCGTTAGAGAATAACACCAGGGCCAGAAGCAATACCATACCAACGATCTGGGCATATTCCATAAACTTTTCGTTGGGCTTTTTACCCGTGATGATCTCAAATCCGAGGAAGAAAACGTGACCGCCATCAAGCGCCGGTATCGGAAGAATATTTAACACCGCCAGCATGATTGATAACAGAGCCGTCATATTCCAGAATTTATGCCAGTCCCAGGCCGATGGGAAAATCTTGCCGATAGCGATAAACCCGCCCAGCGATTTGTAAGCGCCGGTTTTCGGAGTAAAGATCATTTTGAGATCCTTAAGATAGGAGGAGATGGTTGTTACTCCCTTTTTTACTCCGGCAGGGAAACTTGCAAGAAATCCATATTTAATCTCTTTCTGTTCGAAAAATGTTTCAGGATCCTGTCGGTAGGCACCAATTTTCCCATCCTTGGG
>CAIXHD010000369.1 GCA_903919065.1 uncultured Bacteroidota bacterium | reverse complement strand
GAAATAGCGGTAAGCTCAAGATTGATATTGGTATAGATTAGCTTTTTACCCCCGGGAATTTCCGGAAGGTGCAGGGTAGTCGGGATCACAGCATCCAGTCCGCCGATGTGAGTGATCATTACAGCAGGGTTAATGGTCCCCTGCGACATCATCCTCAGGGAATCTATCATATCCTCAGTATTGCCTCCGCTTGTTCCCACCACATGGGTTGCGGCATAATGAACGTTATAGAAATTGAATTCAGCCTTGAAGTCGGGATTGGTTGGTCCGGCAAAGAAATTCAGGCATCCGTCGTGACCAAGTATATGATCAGCCTGTTCAGTGACCGGACGAACCGGAGCAAAAACGAAAACATCATCATAACCTTTGCCGCCGGTTAGTGAGAGAAGGTACTCTTCCGGATTCTCCATGTTCCGGGTATTCACAAAAAAGAGTTTCACGCCACATCGTTGCGCCTCACCAGCGGGAAAAAGGGATTCAGCCCTGTTGAGCCGTTCGCTGTCGGTATCGGTAATTACCAGCAATCCCGGACGGCGGTTACAATGAATGGCATAATCCACAGCTCCCAGACCCATGGCTCCAGCTCCGGCAAGGATGGCCATATTTCCGCCTTCAACCACCCCCATTTGATGAACATAGGAACCGCCAACTGTATGATAACTGGCTTTAAATGCTCCAACTATGCACGACATCGGTTCTGAAAGTGAGGCCATAAAATAACCTTCACCCGAATATTCCAGCAGGCAGTTCATTTCCATCACCTCATTCGGAATGATCACATAGGTGGCATTTCCTCCGATAAACCGATAGGAATATCCGGGAGCATCCAGGCTCCCCTTATAATTTAATGCCGGCTGAATTGAAAATTTATTCCCGGCAGTGAACTTGCTTTTCCATTTTGAACCCACCTCCACAATTTCTCCACAAAATTCATGACCCATCATGGTTGGGTTGATATGAATATCGTTGGGAATCCTTTTATGATCGGATCCCTGCTTAGCCGCTTTGTAGGATGACATGCAAATACTATCCGATATAACATGAGCCAGAATCTCATCGTCGCGGATTTCAGGCAATTCAAATTCCTCCAGGCGAAGATCGTTCTTCCCGTAAATTCTGACTGCTTTAGTTTTCATTCAATAGGTTTTAAAAGGCCCCGTACAGGGAATGGGTTTCGGTATTGCAAAATAACGTAGAATAAACAAAAAAGTTCGGGCGGCTGGTTTCTAACTTACGTTCGAGATATAGAATTGGCTGACCCTTTTTAACTTTTAGGAGATCGATAATGCTTCCCTGCGCCGAAATTGCTTTTAACCGCTGCTCACCCCCCTTAATTTCAACAGAATAGCTTTTCCGAAGAATTTCAAATAAAGATTTGTTTTCAAAGGTCCGGGAACAAAAACGCGGAAGGTTAATATTGGCGATATAGCTGATATCGTAAAACAGAGGATTTTCATTCACCATCCTGACCCTTTCGAGGTAGATGCAGCCGGATTCAAGCTCAACCGCAGAAAGGTCAAAAATGAATTTCTCCGGCCATTTTATGATTGATGGTCCGCTGAGAATATGCGTTTTTAATATTTTTTTACCGATAGCAGACGTGGTTCCTGAAACAGATAATATTCCAATATCCTGAGGAATCCGGTGAACTATACTGCCCTTGCCCTGATGCTTATGTATCAGCCCGTCGTTAGTCAGCTTCGATAATGCCTGTCTTACCGTAGGGCGCGTAATCCCATGCAGCCGGCACAATTCATTCTCCGACGGCAGTATATCTCCTTCCTTATATACCCCCTCAAGAATGTGCTTTCGCAGTAATTCGTAAACCTTTCGGTATTGTGGCAACATGTCTATACAAGTTCAATAAATATTTATCAAAACTAACGCATTTATCAACAAATATAAGTATTTTTGAAAATCTTTTCAATTCGTTTCATCAACATGTAATAATAAGTTATACATGGCTAATCCTGTTATAATGCCCCGTCAGGGACAATCGGTCGAGAGCTGCATCATCAGCAACTGGAATAAAAAGGAAGGGGATGAGATCAAAAAAGGCGATATCCTTTTCAGTTATGAAACAGACAAAGCTGCCTTTGAATGCGAGGCGGAATCTGAAGGAATTTTACTTAAGCGTTTTTATGCTGAAGGAGATGAG
>CAIXHD010000368.1 GCA_903919065.1 uncultured Bacteroidota bacterium | reverse complement strand
GGCAGTTGCACGGTAAACGTGCTTCCCTTACCCTCAACGCTCTCAACCAGTATGCGTCCCTGGTGATGCTTGATAAATTCATCGACGAGTACTAGTCCAAGGCCTGTGCCTGATTCATAATCAGTACCCCTCGAGGTGATCTTTTCGCCAATTTGGAAAAGTTTATTAACGGTCTCTGGCGACATCCCAACCCCGTTGTCGATAATCTTGACTTCGGTAAGTTCAGGACTTTGACTTGTGATAACGCGAATGTTATTACCCGGATGTGAAAACTTGACAGAATTTGATAAAAGGTTCCGGAATACTGTTTCCAGCATATTCGTATCACCATCGACGAACATTGTCTGTGGTGTTTTCGGGATATTGATCGCTATGCCTTTTTTTTCACATTGCAGTTTGAGGGAATCAGCTGCAACGTTAAGCAGCAGGCTAATGTCAACCGATTTCGGATTAAAGGTTATTTCATTCCGTTGCGTCCGGGCCCAGTTTAACAGGTTTTCTATCAGCCTTAACGTATTATCTACAGAATCCCGGAACCGGTGAATTGAAACCAAAAGTTGCTTGCTGTCCCATGCATTGGTTTGCGCTTCTTCCTCCATGAATTGCATATAAGAGCTGATTCCTGCAATAGGTCCAAATAAATAATGAGCCAGGATAGAAAAGAACCTGTCCTTTGTTGAATTTGCCTGTTCCAGTTCCTGTGTTTTCTCTTGCAGTTTCCGATAACTTGCCTCCAATTCAATTTTTTGACGGGTAATCAGGCGACTTTGGCGGTGGCGCGTTAGCGATGAAATCCAAAGAATTGTTGATAATCCGATTGCCAGTGCAATTGCAGTTAATCCATTAACTAAGTTGGTTAAAAGGTATTGTTGGTTTGGTTGAACATGGTACATCAGGACGGAGAAAACTACCAGCGCCACCATGCCAATTGAAAAAATTATCCAAGGCCTGATCAGAAGAAACAGTGCTGCAATTATGGATACAATGAGAAACGGAATTATTGAATTTGTAACTTTTTGGTCAATGGCTGAAATTAAGGCTCCCGAAATAATGATAATTAGACCAAACAGCGGTCCGATATACAAATCAAAACGATTAGCTGATTGTCGTTTTTTTGATGCCACCCATGCATAAATCCCAAATGCTGTAGCTACAAGAACCAAAATTGTGTGCATTAAAATTATCTGGATCCGCCAGTAATATTCTGCAGTATTCTCTGGGTCAATCTTTGCGGCAAACAGCAGAATATGAAGCAGGCTTACTGGGATGGCAAGCAGCGAATAAATCTTTATCCTTTGAATATTGGTGACAAAAAACTCATTCCGGATAATATCGTGGTTCTCTTTGCTCGAATTTAACTTAATGTAATTCAGTGTTTTACTCATAGCCACAAATTTAGATTTATTTAAGACGGAAGTTGAAACCCAATTTCTGTTTTTTTGAAAGTTAGTTAAAAAGTTGCTGGACAGCAGTTTTTTCTTTTTAGCCTTTCACAAAACTTTCACAAAACCGCCGTCTGAATTCACAAAATTCTGACAACAATTCGGAAACTTTACAATTTACCGGTAAATTAAGGCTGTGAAATCAAAACCCACCGGTTCCAAACGGAACAGAATTGTACTGATTTATGTTCTGGGAGTTGTTATCCCGGGTTTGATTCTTGGTTTCCTTGCTTTCAGGGGAATCCGGAATGATCAGGCTTTACGCGAAAAACAAACCCGCAACGAAATTCAAATACTGGTACAGGAATTTTTTCGCCGGCTGGATAGTAAAACCATAAATTTGCCGGATTCTTTATCGTTCCTGATATTCTCCAGACAGGTTGGTCAACCCCCGCAGATTATCCATAATCACCTCATCTATTTTCCCGATGGATATCTGAAAACACCACCGCCTGAATTGGAGTCTTTTGTTTTCAAACAGGCAACCGACTGCGAATTCAGGGATAAAGAGGTGGCAAAAGCATTGGTCCTCTACTATCGGGTTTTTAGTGAAAGTGCCGATAGCATTATGGCTGTAAAGGCGCTCAATGGTGTAGCCAGAATATATTATCAAAAAAATCAAAAAGATAGCGCCGTCGCGATATATCAAAGAATTGCTGAAAATTACGGTAGTACCGTCATTGGCGATCATCTGCCGGCGTCGGCTTTGGCTATGACGGAGCTTATCAGGATAAACAGGGAAACTGGAAATGTAAAGGCCGCTGAACAGTGGGCAAACAGGTTGGTTCGTTTCCTTTTTCAACCATCGGTAGCTTTTGAACGGTCATATTCTGAATTTCTCAGCCAGAATCTTTCTAAATGCAATCCTCAGCCCGACAGCGGTTTAATGGCTGGTCTCCGGAATGAGAAGTCGAAAACGGATTTCCTGATCAGCATAATTGAGAATAGCGGGACTCTTTTCAACGGTGAATCGGGTAAGCGTAAATATCTGGATTCTGAAATATTCCCGGCTCTTTTTATTCAGGAAAATCAACCATCGGGGATGCAGATTGGCAAGGTTATCGACCTGAATTCTTTTGCAAAATTTCACCTTCCTGCCATTTTTAAAGAGTTGGATAACGAAAACGCTTATCACTGGAATATCCTGACTGAGTATGGCCAATACCTCTTTCCGATGACGGCTGATACCGCTGTGGCTCCGTTGCAGGTGACGTTTCCGGTAAATTATCCGCCCTGGAAAATTTCGATCTCGCCAAAACCTCAATCCGGATGGCAAATTCTGGTCGGCACCAGTCAGGGCCTGTTCGTTTTTGTTTTTGCCTTTATTACCCTTCTGATGATTGCCGGACTCGTTTTCATGATGTATACCTTAAATCAGGAGATGAAGCTGAGCAAGATGAAATCCGATTTTATATCGAACGTATCCCATGAGTTTAAAACACCGCTTACCTCTATCCGACATATGACCGAGATCATGTACCTGAAACGGATCCAGTCGGAACCCCGCAAGGAAGAGTACCTGCAATCGATGCTGGAGCAGTGCGACCATCTGGGTCATCTCATCGAAAATATACTGGATTTCTCTAAGATAGAGGAAGATATAAAGAACTACAGGTTCGAATGGCATAATCCCGATGCACTGCTTACCGACCTGATCAGGCTCTACCGCAGCCGGATTACCGAGCCGGATTTTGAGCTGGTGTATGAGGCTAAAATTAAGCCACCCATGTTGTATATCGATAAGGATGCCATGTTGCAGGTGTTTTATAATCTGATAGATAATGCGTATAAGTATTCGGGAGGGAGCAGAAGGATTGAGATTTCTTTATACTTAAGGCAGGAGGGCAAGAGGGCAGAAAGGCAGGAAGGAAAGGCAGAAGATAAAAGAAATAAGGAGGAAGTGGGTTTTGTGGTGGTGAGTGTGAGGGATTTTGGGCTGGGGATTCCGGAGAAGGATTTGCCTAGGATTTTTGAGCGTTTTTACCGGGGCGACAGGTTACGGACGGAGGGAATCAAGGGGAGTGGCATTGGCCTGACGATCGTGAAACGGATAGTGGAGGCCCATCACGGCCAGATTCAGGTGGAGAGTGAAATAGGGAAGGGAAGTGTTTTTACAGTGCATTTACCGATCGACCAAAACCAATATCATGATAAAGATTCTGATCATTGAAGACGACCGCGCCATTCGAATGGGATTGGAAGATGACCTTAGGGCCGAGGGCTATGATGTTGAACTTGCCGTGAATGGCTTATCCGGATTGGAAAAGGCCTTGAAGCCCGGTCACGACCTGATTTTGCTCGATCTGATGCTGCCCGGCATGGACGGTCTGGATGTATGCAAGGAGCTGCGCCGAAAAAATATCGGCACACCCATTATCATGCTAACTGCCAAGAGTCAGGATTTCGACAAGGTAATCGGATTGGAACTGGGAGCCGATGATTACATCACCAAACCTTTCCACTCACATGAATTAAGGGCGCGGATAAAAGCAGTTCTCCGACGTACTATGCAAGTTGATCATAAGTCGTTCAATCAGGTAATAAAGGCTGGGCCCTATCAGATGGATACCGGTAAATACCGGTTTCAGAACAACGGTGAAGAAATTGTGCTCACTGCCATCGAATTTGAGATTCTACGAATACTGATGCTGCATCCGGGGGAGGTAATTACCCGCGACAGGCTGTTGACAGAGGTGTGGGGGAAGGACGTTTATGTGACATCGCGCACCGTGGATGCCCATATTGCCAAGCTGCGCCGGAAGATGGGTGACAGTGAGGAACAGAGCTGGATCAAGTGCATGCGGGGTGTGGGGTACAAATTTGTTTCGTTCTGATGCAATCACAAATGTTTCACAAACGTTCACACGGGCTTCAAACCCGGGTCGACAGGCGGTGATAATTTTAGAGTAAAATCTATGCTATGAAAAACATAACCATTTTACTCGTTTTCCTGATGCTGACAACGTGGGATGTTACGGCTCAGGAATCAATTGCCAATACCCGCTTTTACGAAGGCGTGGTGGCGGAGGAAGTCACCGGCGACCTGGATAAAGCCCTGAGCATCTATCAGGACCTTTATAAAACCAACAAGAGCGACCGAATTCTCGCTGCCAAATGTGTGTATCATATTGGCTTAACTTATGAAAAGAAAGGCTCAGACAAAGCCATCGGTTACTATACAGAGGTTATCGAAAAATACCCCGACCAGTCTGATCTGGCCGAGCTTGCCCGCGGTCGCATCGCCAAGCTCAGGGATGCAAACACCTTTATCGATCCCCGCGACGGTCATAAATATCGCTGGGTAAAAATCGGCAGCCAGATCTGGATGGCCGAAAACCTGGCGTACATGCCGCACGTAAATCCGCCGAAAAAGCAGGAAGATGGCATCTGGGTATATGATTATGAAGGAGAGGATGTTGCCGAAGCCAAGGCTACCGAAAACTATCAGAAATATGGTTGCCTGTACGATTGGGCCATGGC
>CAIXHD010000367.1 GCA_903919065.1 uncultured Bacteroidota bacterium | reverse complement strand
TTTGGCTTGTGGCTTCCGCCAGGTGACAGACTCTCATTCTTGTAATATATCCTGCACGTGGTACCCAAAGCTTCCTCCAATGCATAAGCACGATGCATCGGTGCCGGGCGCCAGCGGGTAAGAAGACTGAGGACTTCCTCAGGAATATCGATCCAGCGCTGAGTGCTGTACTCTTGTTCCACCAGGTTCATTGGAAAAACAGGCCCCCATGCTTCCGGCGGTACCGGCCCGGCCGGACTCATGAAAGGTGGACATTTTACATCAGCTGCGAGATTATACCATTGCCTCGGCATCTCATCTTCGGTCAGGATAATTCTTCGAATCTTTGTCATATCAGTTTAAATTAAGAATTTACAAAATACAAAGCGGGCATGCTGTAAACAACATGCCCGCTTTGAACTGAGTACAATTCGACATTGCTGCTTACCGCCACCCGAAGGGGGTACGCCAGCACCAATTAGCCAAATTGTTTATCAGTTGTTCGCTTTTCATTTTTTTCTCTTAGCGGGTACAAAAATAGGAGCCCACATGAATAAACCAAATCTTTGGTCAAAATTGTTCTTATTGTACAATATATTTTGCTTTATAGCAGGCGTCTTCAAGGAGAAAATAGAGTTGTTCAACGATACTGGTCATGTTGTCGGAAACATTCCAGACATTGGTGTAAATTACAGCTGTAAAATCGGTTTCGGGGTCAGAAACCATACGTGACAGGTATCCATCCTGAGCACCATTGTGGCCCCAGCCCAGGTTAAGCGTATAATATATCCCACAGGCGTAGGTTCCGGCATCCGGAGTATCAGGTACCGCCAGCATCACACTGTTTACCCAGAATGGCTTCAAAACGCCATCAGAGCGCAGTAGGGCGCGAAGGTACTTTGCCAGGTCGGCAGGTGTGGTGATCAGGGTTCCCTCGGCAACATTGGCCGAAATATTTGATTTCGTGCATTCCAAGATCTCCGGAGTGTAAAAGTAACCCTTGGAATAAGGGGCCGGTAACAGCTGGTCGGTGCCGCTGAAAGGCATGGAGGTTTCTGCTAATCCCATAGGAATGATGATCTTGGCGGTCACAAATTGCGAATAGCTTTCACCAGATACCCGTTCGATTATTTTTCCCAGGATCGAATATCCGGTATTACTGTAATGATGTGAGGTTCCCGGTTTAAAATACGAGAGCTTGCACAGCGATACTACCCCCACCAGTTCATCAAAAGTGAAAGTGTGATCAGGCTCGGATTGCATCAAGTAGCCAAGATAATTTTTCCCCTTATATGGAACGCTGGCGGAAACCGTAGCCGGGATCGCATCATTGCAGAGGTCGAAAACACCGGCATTATGCTGAAGCAACAGACGAATCGTTATCTCATCACGGTATGGAATACTGTACTTTTCATCAAGCGGGACATACGTCATCGAGGTTCCTGGAATAGTATCAGAAATTCTGGCATCAACATTCAGTTTTCCCTGCTGCGCCAGCAGCAGAATGGCTGTGGCAGTAAAGCATTTTGTATTGCTGGCTGCCCGGAAATGGATCTCCTCCGTAACATTATCCCCCATCCCTGAGGAAACAAACCAGGAGCCGGTTTTCGAAATAACTTTTAGTGCCAGTCCGCCCGGGTAGCCGGGATACTTCTTCTTGTAATTATTCATCAGCGTGTCGATCGTCGCCTGCAGGTTCTTCTCAGTCTGGCGGTGCGATACCGGCATATTGTCCTTGTTGCATGATGCAACAAGAGCAAGCATTAGAAAAAGGCTGAACAGTCGAAAATGTTTCATTGAATTGAGTGAAATTGATTTAACTACTAATTTACGTTTATCTTAATGCCGTCCACTACCCAGTGCCACTTTTCAGGAGGGATGACCCGCGGGTCCATCCCCTGCATTCTTCCGGGTCTCGTGTCTCGTGTCACGATCTTTTTCGTACCTTTGATCGTGCCCCCCCCGCATAAATAGTTTCTGAAGATGTCACCCGGACGATTTTTCCTTCCGATTATTCTGATCTTGATTTTTGTCGCTTGTACGGAGGACGTTGATATATATACTAAGGGTCAGCCAGTTCCGGTTGTGTACTGTCTGCTTAATCCGTCTGATTCCATTCAATATATCCGGATCGGCCGCTCTTATCAGGGGGGAAATGCCGATGTGAGAATTCCGCCCGATGCTGATTCTACCATATGGAATATTCAGCATGAGGTTTATATCGAAGAGTATACCGGCGATGTGAAGGGAAATACTTTCCGCTTTGCTCCGGACAGCTTTATTAAAAAGGATTCAGGTTTTTTCCCGGTAACCAATCTCAGGATTTATTCCTCCGCGTTTAAGCCTGGTCCCGGGAAATCCTATCAGCTCTATGTTTATTTCCCGGATCTGGATAAAATGGTTT
>CAIXHD010000366.1 GCA_903919065.1 uncultured Bacteroidota bacterium | reverse complement strand
TATCGGCCTGATTTTCATCCTGTTCACTGGTACATTCATCAGGTTGTTCATCAGCGATCCTGCGGTTATTGCTCCAGGCATAGAGGCATTACGGATCATCAGCATCGGTTTTCTGTTCTATGGGCTCGGGATGGTTATGATCCAGGCATTCAACGGCGCCGGTGATACAGTAACACCGACCAAGGCATTTTTTATATGCTTCTGGCTGATTGAAATTCCATTAGCTCTTCTCCTGTCGAAAATATCAGGATTGGGCCAACGAGGAGTATTCCTGGCGATCGTGGTTGCGGAAACCTGCATGACAGTTCTCGCCTTTTTCCTGTTCAGAAAGGGTAAATGGAAGCTGAAAAAAATCTAGATGCCCTCAGCGGTCCCGTTAATTTCTGGTTGCCGTAAGAACCATCACCAAACCGCTTTCGATATCCATTACACGGGCGGTAAAGGCAATTTCCACACTTTTATCCTCATAAATAAATGCTCCGTGGTAACTTCCTGAATTCACATCCCAGTATTTATAGCCGGAAACCTGAACACTGCCAGGACCGATCCATGCCTCCTGGGTGGGAATGTCGAAAACAATGGCATTACCGGCATCTTTCAGGTTGATCGCTTCAAACATTACTATGTTGCCATCGTAAAAATCGAGACCATCTGTATATTGTGTGCTTTTTGTTATGCGCATGGTCCCCGTGATATCTCCCACCGTTCCCTGGTCGCCGACATAAACCAGATCGCCTTTATCCTCTTTAAAAATTTCCACGGTGTATGAGTATTGTCCGATAATCTGATCACGCAAATCAGTAGTCTCTTTTGTACAAGAAGTCGTGAGGAAAGGAATCAGTGCAATCAGAAGCATGAATCCCGGAATAATTTTGGCTTTTAAAGTTTTCATTGTTGTTTGGCTTTTAAATGTAAAATCTAAGAATCCGCAACTTCTAAAGCTTCCTCAGTTCTGCCTGATTAAGTTCGATGGTCTCGCGGAGTCCGAATCTCTCTTTCAAAACCTGTGCCAATTCCCATCCGTTTTTAATAGCTTCCTTATCATAATTTTCCATCAATATATATTGAAACGTTTTACCCGTGAATTTGACTTTTATCGACTTACGGTAATTATCATGAATAAAGGCAAGAGCGCCGGCATCTGATCCATCACGAAATTCGATCGTCTCCCATCGATCGCCAAGATCCTCTACCTTCCGGTTCCATTCATGCCCCAGACCGATTGTATCGGTGAGTATATAATTCTTATCATCATAAATTCTCAGACTGGTATGATCAATCCATTCCTTACCATAATAGTGTGACAGCATCCAGGCATCGCCCTTCTCATTAAGAACGATTTTTAGAAAAGTGCGGTTCCAGGAGGATTCAACTGTTTGACGCTTATGCTCATAACTACCGGGCTGACCAGCTTGACCCGGTTTAAAAATAAAACCTTTCGATAATGCTTCTACCTGAGAGTCAAGCGCTCTAATTCTTTCTTCCGACATTTGAATCACTCCCTTATGATAATCCAGAGCGATAGCATTTTTCCTTTTGAGGGCTTTCCCCACAACGCCATAATTATCCTTGTTCCATACCATCATGGAATCAAGCATTTGCATAGCATTGCTCAGTTCGTGACTGGTAACCATCGATTCCACGCGCAGAAAATCAGTCTCTGCTTTTTTCTCAGAAGCTGGAGTACAAGAAGTCATTATGCTGACAATCAATATAATGACAAAACTGATGCCGGTGGTTTTCATATTTCAGATTTTTCCCAAAAATACGCTAAATTGCCGCCCATTTTCACGATATGGTTAGTCTGATAAAGAATTTCCGGCACATTACTTTCCTTACTATTCTATTCTGTTCGTGTGAGGTGGAGTTCAATCCCAATATTGCTACAAAATCCACCCCTCTTGTTTACGGCATTATCAACCCTGCTGACAGCCTGTACTCCATCAGATTAACAAAAACTTATAATGGGGCTGGCAATGCGTTTGATTTTGCCAGAATTCCGGATTCGATCTATTTCAAGGATGCCAGAGTTTATTTAGAAACCCGAAACGCCAGCGGAAAACAGATTGAATCAGTGGAGCTGAATGAAACGGTTATCGACGACAGGGTGCCAGGGATTTTTGCCACCACACCCAATCGTGTTTTCCAGACTGATGTTACCAAAATCCATCTGAGGCCGGAATATTTTGCTTCAATCGGACAGCCATACAATGTTCAGCTATCTGTGAGGGCAGTGATTCCGGGGTATGCAGATCAGGTGACAGCCTGGTCCAATCTGCGAACTATTCCCAAGCTGATTCAGCCGCAATACTTGTTCCAGAAAGTCTATTTCTATACCGAGGAGCCTTTTTGGATGCAATGGTCGGACACCAATAGTGAAAGTTATTTTGAGATCGTGGTAAGAATGCATTACACTGATTTCTTATACGACGATCAGCGGGAAATGACCGCAGAATGGGTTCTCACGGGAATCGTGGCCAACATGGTTAGTTTTCCGGGTGGGGAGAGGAAAGTATACTCCTACTATTTCAGGCCGGAGAATTTTTTTGCCAAGATCAGAAGCGTTATTAAAGAGGATTCTGAAGTGGAAGCCCGCGTATGCAGAAAGATTGATTTCATTGTGCTCTCCTCAAACCGTGAGATGGAATATTACCGAAGTGTTTATGCGATATCTGACGACTATCACGGTGCCGGATACACCAATATTCATAATGGATTCGGGCTTTTTACCACAAATTCCTCCGTGGGCGTTTTTGGCCTTGCTCTCGGGCAGCAGGATCTTGACTCACTGGCAAAAGGCAAATACACCTCCAAACTTAAATTCAAGAACTACTAACTATTTCACCACCATGCACTTTGATATTTTTACGTCGGTGAGCATGCCATCGCAACGGCCTTTGATGGTGACAGACTGACCTTCGGTGAGGGCAGCAATTTCACTCTTTTGTTTTACGGCCTCCAGACTGTCGATAGTGCAGGTTACCCCCATCATAGGGTCAACCAGTGTTACGGTAACATTTCCGCTTCCATCCTTGGTAACGGATACAATGTTTGATTTCAGCAATAAAATCTTTCCGCCGAACTTTTCAGTAGCTGCTTTCTCGCCGGCACTAAATGCGGCGAAGAGTGAATCTGCGCTGATTTCAAAATCCGCTTTCATTTTCTCCATGGGCTTTTCCGTGCGCATGAAACCGTACCAATAAGTGAATCCCGACGCAGAAATCACCAGCAGCACTCCGATACCAGCCAGTCTCCAGAACTTCTTTTTCATTCTGTTTTACTTTTTAGAAATATACAACTGATAGTTCATCTGAACGGTAACCTTCATGGATTCAGCGAAATTTGCTTTAACCACAGACGGTATCCTGATATCATAATCTTCAGGTTTCACTGAAAAGACAGAGGTGCCATCAATTTTATCCGTTCCTACAACACTTAGTTCGCCAATCGTCTCAACATCCTTTGTTACCCCGTGAATCGTGAGTTTTCCGCTAACTTTAACCTGATATTTTCCGGGTTTGGTAAAATCCACCGCCTTGAGGTCGGCAATTTTTCCCGCGAAACTGGCTTTCGGAAATTTCTCCGACTCCATATAGTTTTCATTGAAATGCTCTTGCATCAGTGGTTTAGGAAATTGGAAAGAGCGGCTTAACACGGAAAAGATCATTTCTCCGGTTGCTATATCCAAAAAACTGGTTACCTGATCGTTAACTGCCTTAATATCTTCAACTGCAGTATGGGAGAAGAAATCAATATGACCTGTTTTTGTAAAAAATCGGTTCTGGGCCGATACTGAGATCGAAAGGGCCAGGCTGATGGTCAGCCAGAAAAACCTCTTGTTCATCGTTTTGTTTTAGAATCTAACGTAAATACTCTTGAAATGTTAAATCCGATATGTATATCACCATTCAGCCACGATCCGTTTGTTTTGCCAATAAAGCTTCCCTCTCGCATTCCCTGCGAGTTGGTGATGACAATCTGGAAAACGTGTCCTCCGGTTTCAATATCGAATCCCAGGGAAAGCGGGTTATAGAATTTTGTTGTTGTGCGCTGCGGAATCGGCCTCACCACATAATAATATTCACCGGTAACTGCCAATCGGTTGGTCAGTTTGTATCTGCCGGCGAATCCCATCGCAAAAAGATCATTCGGATCCATCACTGTGGGGGTGAGATTTCGATGGACCAATGTCGGCATAAGCTGAACGCTCAATTTGGAGAATTTCCGAGCCAGCAGCAATTGATGGGTAAAGCTCAGCCTGGACGAAAAATAATTTGTACGAGTAGGATCGCTCCATTTCAGGCCGATGGTTTCAATCGTTGAAAGGTAGCTTATAGTAATAGGAAAGGCCCCCACACCGGTTTGCTGATTAGCAATATTGTAACGGGCAAAGGCATCAATCGTTTTTTCAAATGTTCCGCGGCCGATCCCAACCATAAGCTTATCGAGGAGTCCGTACTCCAGGCTCAAATGGATATTCGACTGGTCGAGGCCGAAGAATTCATAAGGGCCCGAGTTCACCCGACCGAAACGATGAGAGATCCGGAAATCGAGCTCACCCTTTTTCAATTGTTTCACCGAGTGGCCGTTGATCACACGTGTTGCCTTGAACAGTGCTTCCACCGACTGCGGGCCATCGTTTGATTCTGCCGCCATCAGATCGTTGAGATTTTGGGCATTGAGAGGGAAGGTTAGGAGGATAAAGGATAGGAGGAGAGTATATTTCATAACATTCGGGGTATTTCGTTGTTTGGGTAAAGGTCCCCGCGTTCGCGAGGATGACAGAAAAGGAATTTGTGGTTAGGCCGCATGCTGATTTTTCCGCGTTCGCGAGGATGACAGAGGGTTTAATGAAGTTGAAAGGTTGAGATTCGAAGACCAATTCTGAATTCCGAAATTACAGATTGAAGTATCCGTGAAACCGAAAGTCCACCAACTGCTGACTGATGACTGCTGACTGCCAACTTCTGTCTTTCTTCCGTGTTTCGTGTCACGTGTTTCGTGTTTCGTGTCACGTCTTAATTGTTAAGTGCCCCATGATCGATCCAGATTTTGATTTTCGTAATCGAGCAGGTATCGATTTTAGCTCCGTTCTTCGGCATCGGAGAGTTGTTGGAATTGTGCGTAACAGCTCCAAAAAGAATTCCTTGCAGGGCGAGCAGCTGAACCATAGTAAAATCTTCAAGATTGATATTTCCGCCCGTGGAAGCATAATCTTTTGCACTATGACAGCTCAGGCAGTTGGTCTGAAAGATCGGAACAATAGATTTTGAGTAAGTTACTCCCGTTGTATCACAACCCTTATCTAGAGAAGGATAGAGGGTTTCTTCGTTGTCGTAGTAACATCCCGCAAGCAATCCTGCAAAAAGTGCAAAAATCAGCAGTTTTTTCAATTCAGGCCTCCTTCAGTATTTAAAGTTTCGTGTGTACATGAGGGTACAATTCTGGTTATCGTTAAAATAATAACGACATGGAACAGCCCGCCATTGATGGCTTTCTTCATATTTGTTTAAATTTGAATCAAATTTACCAATAAGGTTGGTTTTAATAGTTTAACTCAGCGTTAATAATCGTTAAAGATCTTATGAAAACAATCACCGGACGTTTATTCTATTTAGCTTTTTACTCCGCTTTAATTCTTTGTTTCACCGGATGTAAAAATTCAGAAATCGATAGTTGGAAACCTAAAGCAGGTCCGCTGATGACACGCTGGTCAGCCGATGTAGCACCTGGAAAAACCTGGACAGAATATCCACGTCCCCAGATGACACGTAGTAATTGGGTTAATCTCAATGGATTATGGGACTATGCCATCACTGATGTTGCGTCAGGTATTCCGTCAAAATGGGATGGAAAGATTCTGGTTCCATATCCTGTAGAATCAGCACTTTCCGGGGTTATGAAAAGGGTTATGGCGAAAGACCGGCTTTGGTATCAGCGTATATTAAAAGTTCCGGCCCATTTGAGGAGCACCAGAATATTACTCAATTTTGAAGCAGCCGACTGGGAAACTCATGTTTTTATCGACGGCGAAGAAGTAGGAATGCATCAGGGAGGATATGATCCTTTCAGCATTGATATCACCGATCATGTTAAACCCGGCATTAAACATAAACTTACCGTTTCGGTTTGGGACCCTTCCACCGAAGGATATCAGCCTGTAGGAAAGCAATTTACAAAACCCGGCGGAATCTGGTATACCCCTTCATCGGGAATTTGGCAAACTGTTTGGCTTGAAAAAGTTCCCGAAACCTACATTACTGATTATCAGATCACCCCGGATATCGATCAGCAAAAAGTGTTTGTTAAGGTGATGGGATCTGAATTACACGGTAACGACCGGATTCAAATCAAAATATTCGACAAGAAAGAAATGATCGGCATGGAAGAGGGTGATGCGGATGAAACCATTTCGGTAAAGATTGACAAAATGCATTTATGGTCACCTACTGATCCGTATCTGTATGATATTGAAGCCCGGATTGTTCGGAAATCAGCTGTTGTTGACGAGGTAAAAGGATATTTCGGAATGCGAAAAATATCTCTCGGAAAGGACGAGAAAGGGGTTACCAGAATCCTGTTAAATAATAAGTTCGTATTCCAGAACGGACCGCTGGACCAGGGTTTCTGGCCCGATGGTCTTTATAC
>CAIXHD010000365.1 GCA_903919065.1 uncultured Bacteroidota bacterium | reverse complement strand
TCCTTTCGGAAATAGTCCGGTAAATTTTGGGGCAATAGTATGTGGCTCAATATTTAAATGTTTCAGTTCTTTGAGAATAAAATAGAGGTCGAGCGGACTCTGCGCGCTTGCAACTTCATCCATAGATATCTCAATAATCACGCCCGGCTTCTTTCCTGTTATATAATCATAGAGCCTCTTTACCTCTTGTATTGCAGTTAGATACATATCTGCAAACAGGGCCATGTCGTATTTCTCTGCCTCTTCACTAAAACCTGGAATGCCCGTTGTAACGGTGCGCCGTAAAAAATCTGCCTTGAGTTTAGCCTCAGCTGGTTTGCCAATCGAGCCTGCTACGTCAATCGTGAAGAAATCGCTGAAATCAATAAATCTGTCCACATTATCCATGGTAATGTGATCGGCATCCACAAAATAATTTCCATCCCAGCCATTTGCCCTGACTGCTTCATCAGCCTCTTGGCGCACTGCTTCCTGGGTTGTGCCAACAAGCTCATGTTCACGGTTTGATTTATTCCAGACAGGGTTAACGGGGAATCCAATACGATTAATTTCCTGTATTGCTCGAAGCTGAGCTTTGCCCTCCCGGCCAAACCGGTCGCCAATGCCGAACGAATAATTCACTTTTTGCATGGGTATAAATCTGATTTTGTTTGGATTAAAATATTTTTTAAATTTGAAATAGTGGTTTTCCCCAACCTGTAGAAATAGTCCTGAAATCAAAGATAAACTATTCTGCCACCATGAAAAAGCTCCTGACTCTATTCATTTCCCTAATAGTATTTGCTAATGCTATTGGTAAGCAAGTCAACCAGACCCTGGCCAAACGTGTTGCTGTTAATTATCTCCAATTTGTTTCTAATGAGACTGCTATCCCTGATGCAGCATCATTGCAGCTGGTTTTTACCGCTACTTACAAATCGCCCGGAAATAGTCCGTTCATCGATGGCGGTTCCCTGTTTTATATTTATAGTGTGCCATCAAAATCTTTTATTATTGTTGCCGGAGATGACAAGGTAGCCCCCATTCTGGGGTATTCCCAGGAAGGTGGATTTAATCCAGACTCCATACCATCCAATTTGGCCAAATGGCTGGAAGGATACAAGGATCAAATCAGGTTTGCTATAAATAAACAGTTGCCTGAAAGTCCGGAGGTTTTAACCCTCTGGACCGCACTAAGTGATGATGATTTATCCACAGTGCCACTCAAGGGAGGATCGAGCATAGCTCCATTAGTTAAGACAAAATGGAACCAGCTACCCTACTATAATGCTCTCTGCCCGGGTGGCTCAGTTACAGGCTGCGTTGCAACCGCTATGGCTCAGGTAATGAAATATTGGAATTACCCGGTTACCGGATCCGGTTTTCATTCTTACAACCACAAGAAATATGGAACTTTGTCGGCGAACTTTGGTTCCACCACTTATGATTGGGCATCCATGCCAAATACAGTGAATTCTGCTAATAGTGCCGTGGCTACTCTGATGTACCATTGCGGAGTAAGTGTGGACATGGAATATAGCCCCGGTGGGAGTGGGGCCATGTTGATGAATGCATCAGACTCTGTAGACGCTGAAACGGCATTCTGGAAATATTTTGGTTATAAGCAAACATTGTCAGGAGAGTATAAAGACGATTACTCCAATGCTGAATGGATAAGCTTAATCAGGTCAGAACTTCAGGCAAACCGCCCTGTACTGTACGCTGGTAGAGGCGCTGATGGCGGAGGTCATGCATTTGTTTGTGATGGAGTTGATGGCAGTAACAATTTTCACTTTAACTGGGGTTGGGGAGGAAGCTGTGACGGATATTATGCATTAAATGCGATGAAACCTGAAGAACCTGGTGCCGGAGGAGGTAACGGAACCTATAACGACGACCAGAGGGCAATAATTCGCATAGAACCACCGGCACAGAGCGGCAGTTTTAATATGGTGTTGCGCGATTATGTGGTTGCAGCAGCTAATCCGATCAATTATGGGGATTCTTTTACTGTGACTACCAACATTGCCAACAAAGGCACTGCGGATTACACCGGTGATTATTGTGCTGCCCTTTTTGATGATCAGAATATTTTTGTCGATTATGTGGAGATTAAAACCGGTTATGCCTTAGCTGCTGGCTACAGATATACCAATAACCTGGTATTTACCTGCTCCGGATTGTTAACCTTGTTACCCGGCAAATTTCATATTGGGATGTATTACCGGCCAACGGGGGAGAATTGGGTCATGCTTGGGGATAATGGCAGTTATGTGAACTGGATAGACTTTGAGGTAAAAAATCCAAATCCGATCGCTCTGAATTCGGATATTGTTGTTACTCCGGGCACCACCCTTACTCATGGTGAACCTGCTTCCTTCAATCTGAATATCCGCAATGATGGGACAACAACTTTTTATGGTTCCTATGCTGTTGTTGTTTATGATCTCGAAGGGGAGTTTATTGAGATCATCGGAATAATAGATGAATCCAACGGTCTGCCTTCCAAATATACTTACCTCAGTCCATACCTTACGTTCACAACTGAATCTTTGGAGGTAGATCCGGGAACATATCTGGTTGCGGTGCAGCACCAAAGCACGAATGGAGAATGGGAACTGACAGGTTCAGATTATTTTCAGAATCCTATTAAAATAACAATAATTGAAAAGGCTTTAATACCGGATGTTTATGAGAATAATAATACTGCCGGGAATTCCTATAAACTTCCATTGGCATTTAATGGTTCAATTTCACTGGCGAATACTCCGGGAGCCAATATTCATATAAGCACCGATGACGACTATTACCGTTTTGATTTTCCAATAGGGTACGATTATAATGTGACAGTTAGCCTCTCTGACTGCTATTCAGAATACCTTGGCGATTATACGCTGGACGGTTTATTCTCTTATTCTTATGATGGAGAATACTGGTCAGAGACCTTTGACGATTTTATGGATTATGACATTTTAGCTTACGGTGGCGAATCTGTCTATATAAAAGTAAGTGCTTATTTTGAAGGCGATACAGGCACCTATTCCTTAAATACCAGTACGGTGAAGGTACCTGCTGCCGGAGTCAATGATATTGAGATTCCTGATAAGGTCAGAATCTATCCGAATCCTGCAACCGATTTTATAAATATTGACTTGTCGGAATTTAGCGGCCAGCCTAAGAGAGTGTCAATCCGAACATCAAGTGGTACACTGGTTTATGACAACTTTTCTGAATCGGAAATGAGCAGTGTCATGCGAGTGCCCCTGTCTGGCCTGGCCAAAGGAATTTATTTTGTCAGCCTGACAACCACCGAGGGTGTTATAAACAGGAAAATAGTAATAACCAATTAGCGAGCAACGCGAGCCAATTAGGGAGGCGAAGCCGACCCAATTAGCGACCGCAGGGAGCCTATTAGGAGCGCAGCGACCTTTTAGCGACCGCAGGGAGCCTATTTATCGAATTCGAAATAATTTACTGCGTTCCGGTAACAGATATTTTCGACCATGGTGGCAAGCCATTCCTCGTCTTGCGGCCATTCTCCGCGTTCCACGGATTCACCAATAAAGTTGCATAATACGCGTCGAAAATACTCGTGCCGCGGATAGGAAAGAAAACTTCGGGAGTCAGTCAACATGCCGACGAACCGGCTCAATAAACCGAAATTGGCCAATGTTTTCAATTGAGCTTCCATCCCGTCTTTCTGATCAAGGAACCACCAGGCTGATCCCCACTGGATTTTGCCGGGTACCGATCCATCCTGAAAATTCCCGGTCATAGAGGCGAACACCTCATTAAAAGCCGGGTTCAGGTTGTAGAGTATCGTTTTTGCCAATTTGCCTTCATTTTCAAGACGGTCGAAAAACCGGGCCATGGGGCTTGCAATCGGAAGGTCACTGATTGAATCAAATCCGGTATCCGGACCCAACTGACTCAGACTTCTGCTATTGGTGTTACGTAAGGCCCCAAGATGGAATTGCTGCACCCAGCCCTTTTTTTCATCCATTCGTGCAAGGGCCAGGAGGGTTGCACCGGCAAGCCGGAGTGTGATTCCTGAGTCGGAAATGGCCTGCTTGTTTACACGCAGTGTTTGAAAAGCAGATTCAATTTCCAAGGGACTGATATCAGTCGGAGGAAATGTCTCCAGACCATGGTCAGACAAGCGGCAGCCCAGGCTATGGAAATAGTCGTGGCGGATGAGTAAAGCATCTAATAGGTTCTGGAAGTGGATAATCTGAATCCCTGTCATCGTGGAAAGAGTATCCACATAACGGTTCCAGTTTTCAGGCTGGTCATAAGCTAAAACTTTATCTGGCCTCCAGGTTGGCAATACTTTCACTTTCCATCCTGATTCGGCAATTTTTCGGTGGTGATCAAGAGCATCCAGCGGATCATCGGTTGTGCAAACCAACTCTACATTCATTCTTTCAAGCAGGGACTTGACTGAGAATTCAGGTGTTCGCAGCATTCGGGAAGCTTTATCGTAGATATCTTGACAAGTGACGGGTGACAGCTGACTGGTAATTCCAAAATAGCGCTGAAGCTCGAGATGCGTCCAGTGATAAAGTGGATTACCCATTGTATAAGGTACTGTCTCAGCCCATTTTTCGAATTTTTCGTAATCTGTGGCATCTCCGGTAATGAATTCTTCCGGTACCCCATTTGCCCTCATGGCCCTCCATTTATAATGATCGCCATATAGCCATGCCTGGGTAATATTCTCAAACTGGTGATTCTCGGCAATCATCCGCGGGTTTAAATGTGAATGATAGTCGATCACCGGCATATTCGCTGCCTGCATTGTAAAAAGGCGGGTAGCCACACTATTTGTCAGCAGAAAATTTGAATCTAAAAATGGCTTCATCTTATTAATTTCAGTTTTACATCCAATGAGTATGAAAAAACTCACCGCGCGGACGATCAGTACGCTCATAAGTATGGGCTCCGAAATAGTCTCGTTGGGCTTGTAACAGGTTAGCCGGCAGCCGCTCACTACGGTAGCCGTCGAAGAAGGAAATGGCGGCTGAAAGTGCCGGTACAGGAATTCCTGTCAGAACAGCCTCCGAAATAACTTTTCGCCAGGAACTCTGGGCACTCAGAACCTGCTTGCCGAAGAAGGGATCCAATAAAAGATTTGCAAGAGATGGATTACGATCGTATGCTTCCTTGATCTTTCCCAGGAAGGCCGACCGGATTATGCAGCCGCCTCTCCACATCAGTGCAATTCCGCCATAATTCAGGTTCCATCCATATTCCTTTGCTGCAGCCTGCATAAGCATATATCCCTGTGTGTAGGAAATTATCTTGGCGGCATAAAGAGCCCGCCTGATTTCCTCTAGTTCTATCTTAATGTCTTTTTGTCTATTGTCTTCCGGTCTATTGTCTTCCTGTCTTTCGTCTCCCCGTCTATTGTCTTTTAAAGTAGCAGATGCCAACACCCTTTCATCCTTCATAGCCGACAGGCTCCGTGAAAACACCGATTCGGTAATCAATGTTAATGGAACTCCCAGTTCCAATGCTGCTTTTCCCGTCCACTGACCAGTACCTTTCTGACCGGCTGTATCGAGGATCAGGTCAACCAGATATTTTCCGTCTTCTGTTTTATTTTTCAGAATATCCGCTGTAATTTCAATCAGATAGCTATTGAGCTCGCCTTGATCCCATTCAGTAAATACCTCCGACATCTCGCCTGGTGTCAGCTTCAGGCGATCTTTCATAATCTGGTAGGCTTCGCAAATAAGTTGCATATCGCCATATTCAATTCCATTATGTACCATTTTTACAAAATGGCCTGCACCATTTTCGCCCACCCACTCGCAACATGCGGCACCTCCTTCAACTTTGGCAGCAATAGTCTGAAAAATCGGTTTCACAAGTTCCCATGCAGCTTTTGATCCTCCGGGCATGATGGAGGGGCCTTTCAGCGCTCCCTCCTCACCTCCCGATACTCCTGTGCCGATAAAGAATAATCCACGGCTCTCAATATATGCGGTGCGTCGGTTTGTATCCGGATAATGGCTGTTCCCACCGTCGATAATAACATCGCCGGGTTGTAAAAGTGGGATTAACTGATCAATCAGGTCATCCACTGGTTTTCCTGCCTTTACCATCATCATCACCTTTTTCGGACTTTCCAGCGATGACACAAATTCCTCTAGGGAGTGGAAACCAACTATCGATTTTCCTTTTGCCCCTTCAGCCAGAAATTTGTCAGTTCTATCAGAAGTGCGGTTGAAAACGCTCACCCTGAATCCGTGGTTTGCCATGTTCAGAACGAGATTTTCACCCATGACTGCGAGACCGATGAGGCCTATGTTGCTTTTATCATTCATGTTTTTAATTTTTTAAATTCTAAACCAGCCATTATTTGCCCGATTTCCGCTTCCGGAAACGGTTCAATGGTATAAGCGCTGAATTCCCTGCGGACAGGGTAATTATTTCGTTGTTTTTCAAAAGTTTCCGGAAATTCATGGAGCCGGCGGTCATCGGCCATGATATCATAAGTGGCTTGGACGAAGGAGTGACAGGTGACAGGTGACGGGTGACGGGTGACCGGTGACTGGTGACTGTTGACGGGTGACAGGTGACCGGGATTCAGTATCAGGTTGTCGCCAATCAAAGGGGTGATGCTCAGTGATCCTTCTGTTCCTGACAGGCCAAAGTAACGGCATGCGGATTCGGCGATCATTCGGGTGGCGTTGTGTTTTCCATCCTGTGAGTATCCTGCAATATGCGGAGTGGCAATATCTGCCAATCCAAGTAACTCCCTGTTTATATCAGGTTCATTTTCCCACACATCCAGTGCCAGGAACCCTAACTTCTTTGACTCCTTTAACTCTCTAACGGTCCTCACCACCTGAGCTTCATCAATAACCTCGCCCCTGGAGGAATTGATCAGGGCTGCCCCGGGTTTTAAATTTTCCAGAAATTTCTTGTCGACCAAATGATAAGTTTTATCGACTCCCTCACGGTTCAGCGGAACGTGAATGGTAACAATATCTGAAGTTTGCAATAATTCATGCAGACCGGTGAAGTTTGCCGTACCTTCAGCTCGTTCACGGGGAGGGTCGTTTAATAAAACATGCATTCCCAAAAGTCGCGCAATTCTTTCGACCTTCTTTCCGACATGGCCAACGCCAATGATTCCAAGGGTTTTATCTTTTAGATCAAATCCTCTGCGTTCTGCAATTTCCAGCAAAACTGCGGTGATATATTGTGCAACAGATCCGGAGTTGCAGCCAGGAGCATTTGTCCAGGTAATTCCGTTTGATTCGCACCATTCTGTGTCGATATGGTCGAAACCAATAGTAGCGGTACCAATGAATTTCACCCGTGTTCCTTCGAGGAGTTTTTTATCGCAGCGGGTCCTGGTTCTCACAAGAAGTCCATCGGCATTGAGGAGGTGCTCTCTTTTGATCTCCCCGCCGGGCAAGTATATGACTTCGGCGTGAGGTTCAAAAACGCCACGAATAAAGGGGATCCTATCATCAATTACGAATTTCATATTTGCCATAAACCGGTTGCCGGATTTGAAATATAGTAATACTTTTCGCCATCTGAAGTTTCGTTATAACCTGAACGGAGATTTTCGGCTTTATATCTTTTGGTCAGGCTATCGAGGGCTCCAAATTCATAACCTGCCTTTTCAATTTCCTGCCGGGTCAGGTGTCCGGGACAATAGGTTATCCGAAACCTGCCTTCACTGCTTCCGTGTATAAGGTGGGCAGCCGCACTCAGGTTACTGCTCAGATCATCATTATACCTTACTGCATCAAGGGTGGCGGGAGTGCCTTTGTAGCCATATTTCCGAATCAGGCGGTCGATCTCGGCATCTTCACCAAACTCCTTAACTCCCGGAGCCAGAACAATAAGCTCGCCACCATCGGCAATAGCTTTTCTGGTGCGGTATATCGATTTGTTACCGAGCCAGGTGCTTCTGTATTCTTCCGGATCAAGATAGACTACAACTTTTTGCAGTGGCTTGTCTATAATGGTGTTGTTTACCTTTGCAGATAATTCAGCTGCAGCCAGGAATACCTCCTCAGAGGTGCCAATGTACAATCCTCGGGTAACCATTCTGCCAAGCAATATGTTCTGCTCAAGAACGGTAAGTACATAAATGATCGGCAGATGAGAAAGAAAATGATCCGCAGAATAGTTGAGAACCTGCCTGACTGGATTATCTGCAATTCCCATAATACGCTCCATCCCGTATACCGCTCCAATAAAATGGCTTTTGTTGATACTTTCAGCGCCACCACAGCCGATCAGCAGATTTTTGTTGTAATTGGCCATTCCGATTACTTCATGCGGAACAACCTGCCCGACCGATAGGATCAGGTCGTGACCACCCTCATAAACCATCTTATTCAGCTCTACCGGCAGGCTGAAGTTAAGTGCGCCATCTGAGACTTTGGAAATAAATTCCGCTGGTACTTCGCCTATCCGGATAACATCATTTCGCCAGTCATGCACACGGAACAGGTTGTGTGGTACTCCTGGAAACATCCTGTCGAGCTCGACGGAATTCATCGGCTTGTGTGTGCCAAGGGCAGGCAGAATGTCTGAAATATGGTGACCGAAATATTCCCGTGCCATACAGGTGATCTCTCCGGCCCGCGAATGGAATCGGGTGATATCTGGAGGAATAATCAGAATTTTCTTACGGGTGCCGATCTTATCCAGAGCCGCAACTAAACCTTCTCTCAGATCAGAGGAGGTCAGGTCGTGATGCTCGGAACCTGTTGAGAACAAAATCATTGTTATGCCCAGTGTGGTTTTACCGGCAATAATTTTTCGAAATCTGCTATTAGCTTATCCTGATATTTTCCGATATATTCCTGTGCCAGAAATCGGTCAATGCCTTCTTTGTAAAACTGCTCCCAGGATTGATCCTCACTTCCCGGGTTGATGGGATAAAATAAAACCCCATTGTTGTGCGCAGCTTTCATGTCGCCCGGAGCATCCCCAATCATAAGAATATGATTATCAGGATATTTTCCTTTGGCAGCGTATTTGAGATGTTCTGATTTGGTGCCGAATTCTTGTCCGGCAATCAGTTTTGTATACCTGTCGATGCCGTGTTCTTCCCATTCCCGTTTTAGTGCTTCAACAGGTGTTTGGGAGACAACTATCATGTCTGCATGATTCTGAAGACGTTCCAGACTCTCTTTAACCATGGGGAATGGTGGGATATCGAAAACGATCTGGCTGATATCTTCATTAACTTTTTTCGACCAGGCAAGAGCCCGGTCTATCTCTTTGTCATTGACCACAGCTGCATATTCAGCGAGTGCGGGATTTCCCAGCCTGGTTTCCTTACTAACCCATTCGCTTAGTGCTGTAATGTCGGGTAAGATGAAATTTCTTGTTTTGACCTCTTTCCTTTCACTCAATAAACGCATGGTTTCTATTACTGCCAGAAACCGGTTGGTGCCTCGGTGACTTGAATAGAGGTTAACAAATTCCCATGTTTGCCTGGCCGCAGTGGCTACCGGTTGCAATCCCCAGAATTTTATGAAGTTTGGGCAAAAACACTCTTTCTGCTTAATTTCCATGGTGTCGAATGCGCAACCGTCGGAATCAATGCCGACAAAAAAATCGCGTTCCGGCCTGAGGCCCATTAATATTTCGTGATTTGTCATAAATGTTTGCTAAAAGTTGGGTATCGGGTGTCGGGTATCGGGTATAAGGTATAAGGTATAAGGTATAAGTTTGAAATATGAGGATTTAGCCTCAGAAAGCCCTTCTGCCAACACCTGATACCCGATACCCGATACCCTTCTTTCATTCCGCTTCAAGTATATATGGATCCAATTTTTTTGCTGCATAAATGGGGCTGAACTTCGTATATCGCTGTAAACCATTAATAAGCGGGATTGAAGGCCAGTCGGATCCGATCAGCGGGGTTGCATACCTGATAAAATCATCAGTTACATCAACCCGGTTAGGTGCGATCCACTTGTTCGGAAAACTCCTTTCTGATAAGGCTACTTTCTCCAGGGCAACCTTATCATATCTGACATGATATATCGGACCCGGATTACGCAAAATGGTTGCCATCCAGCCATTGCCTTCATTCATAGCAATGTCGACAGCCTTTTGTCCAACTTTATAAGCTTCATCAAGATCTACTGTAGAGGCAAATATCATGGCATGACGCTGGTCGGTTCCCGGAACCTGTCCGCGGGCAGAACCCCTGGCCTTAAGCCCTTTATCATTCAAGAAATTGACAACCTGTTGGTAGGCAGCTGTTTTTGTGGCACCATAAACAACATGTCCAAATGAATCCTTTACCTGGGCATCTTCCTTGCCGGTTTTCAATTCAAACCCTTCGCTGACCACGACAATACATCGGCCGTCTATTTTTAACTGGTCATTAACCTTGTCAGCCATCTCTTCTGCACCTACTCCGGATTCGGCCATGTAAATCTGCAAGGGCATCTCGCGATGAGGATCGGCTAACCGTGCAGCAGCAGGAATATAACCGATTTTTCTTCCCATTGCCTGCAGTACCAGCACTGGATCGGCGGGTGCTGACCCACGATTTTCCTCATTGGCCGACTGGATTGCATACGCCCAATAGCGTGCTACACTTCCATATCCGGGTGTATGATCAATCAATTGAAATTCGCTGTCGCCAACATCATTATCGATAGTTTTCGGAACTCCGACAGCAATCAGCTCTAATCCCCCGGTCCTTGCCATCTCGCTGACTTTTAGTGCTGTATGTTGGGAATCGTTTCCTCCGATATAAAAGAAATATCCGATGTCGTGGGCTTTAAAAACCTCGATAAGTCGTTGAAAATCTTTTTGCTGCCGGTCCTTGAGTTTATACCGGCAGGTGCCGATACTGCCAGCTGCAGGGGTGTTCCTTAATAATGACACTTCCTCATCAGACTGTGCAGAAAGGTTTAGAAGTTCCTCTTTAAGTACGCCTTCAATTCCGTGCCATCCACCATAAATTGTTCCGAATTTATCAGGGAAATACCGACAGGTTTCTATTATTCCTCTCAGTGTATTATTGATTACTGATGAAGGCCCTCCCGATTGCGCTATGATTATGTTTTTCAAAATGCCCACCTCTCGATACTTGAATCTGTAATTTCGGAATTCGAAATTCTTAATTCGAATCTCATCATTTATACCTCCCTTTATACACCTCCATAAGCTGAGTAACCTCCATCTACAGGCAAAATCACTCCGGTAATGAACGAAGATAAATCAGACAGGAGAAAAAGAACGGCACCCTGAAGGTTTTCCGGATCTCCATATCTGCCCATAGGCGTATTGGATTTAATTTTTTGACCCCGTGCGGTTGGCTCACCCGTTTCCTTATCGATTAGAAGAAAACGGTTCTGATCGGTCAGGAAAAATCCAGGCGCAATAGCGTTCACCCTAACCCCTGCCGGAGCAAGATGCACAGCCAGCCATTGCGTGAAATTATTGACAGATGCCTTGGCCGCAGAGTAGGCGGGTATCTTGGTCAAGGGCTTGAAGGAATTCATTGAACTGATATTTATTATGACTCCTTTTCCTCTTTTTGCCATGTCCTCCCCAAAAATCTGACTGGGTAATAATGTACCCATGAAATTCAGGTCAAAAACGAATTTAAAACCCGATTGATCAAGATCGAAAATGCTGCTTCTTTCAATCTTTTCCACACCTGACTCCAGAGGAGATGATGGTTGATAGTTTTCTTTTGATGTGGTTGCTTTAGGAGAATTACCTCCTGCACCATTAATCAGAAAATCGACCTGACCGAATTCACTTTCAACAATTTTCTTTGCCTGTTCCAGCGATTCCTTGTTTAATACATCTGCCGATACTCCGATGCACCTGGTTCCTGTTTCGGATTCGAGTGCGCGGGCCAGATTGTTGGCTGCCTCATGATTTAGGTCGAGAATTGCGGTTCTTATTCCATTAGCCGCCAAACCGTGGCAAATGGCTTGCCCCAGGATGCCGGCTCCACCTGTTATTACACATACCCTGCCTGATAATCCCGACAGTGAAAAACCGGATTCTTGATTGGATTTAAGCGGTAGTTTTGTCATGTATCAAAATTAGCGGTTTATCTGATTAATTTTCTAATTTTATCAATTCAGAAGGATAAGAGGAGCAATAATATGGTTTTTTTTAGCGGATTGATATGGATCAGGTTCAGAGTAGCCACACTGGTTGTTAGTTTTTTTCTGATCGGGTTAAATGGAGTTTGTCAGGATACTGTAACACTTAACAAAGATCAGACGAATGATAAAGTCTCCTGGGGCTTATCGACTGATGTCAATTCCAAATTTCTTTGGCGGGGGATCAGTGTTAATGATGGACTGGTTCTTCAGCCAGATTTGTGGGCCTCTTACAAAAATTTTACTGCTGGTATGTGGTGTAATGCTACAATTTTTGACCGCAATCATGATCCTAAAGACCTTGAACTGGATCCATATTTTGGCTACAGCTGGTCGATTGGGAATCTTCAGATTGAACATTCCGTAATGGTATACTATTGTATCGGGGAGCAGGTTGCACCAACTACTGCAGAATTGTTTCTGGGAGTTACCTATCCGATTGGTGATTTTGCGATTAATACAATTATTGCCGCAGATTTTGTTGCCTATTTCGGATCTCTTTATTTTGAACACGGACTTTTTTATGAAAAACAGCTAAATGATAAGTTTACTCTCGGTTCATCCGCTGTTTTCGGTTGGGGAAATGGAAAATTTAATGATTCCTATGAAACCGGGACCACAAAAACAGCGCTTAACCTTTTTAGCCTGAATGCTGAACTCACATATAATCCAAAAGGTATAATCTATTTTAAACCTCATTTTCAGATTGGTAGGACCTTAGATTCCGAAATTTCGTCTTATCTTAGTAAGTATCCCTGGTTTTGTGGCTTGCTTATCGGATTTGAATTATGATATACAGTATCCAGAAACGGATTATTTTACTCCTGGCTGCAATTGGCGTATGCATGCTTCTGGGATTATTGCTTAGTGAGCGAATGGACTGGATGAGAGTTGAATCCCTTCTTAATCAGGAGAAGGATCAAAGGGCTGGTTTATTGCAGACCGCTCTCAAATTCAAATCAGAGAGCATAGATAATTTCGTCTTTGATTACACCTATTGGGATGAAATTGTGGATTATGTTAAAAGCCCCGATTCTGTTTGGGCTGAGGACAATATCAATAGCTCAATTCCAACTTTCGATATAGATTATGCATGGGTATTTGATGTTGAGCTTAAACCTGTCTATAATATTAAGAGCGAGGATACAATACCCGATCTGGAAGCAATTCCATTGTCCGCAGAGGATTTGAGAATTATCACTGATACTTCAAAAGGGCCATTCTATAAATTCTATGTAAAAAGTGGCGACAATATTATTCAGATTTCCGGAGGTTCGATTCATCCTACATTTGACAAGGAAAGGTTAACACCTGCACAGGGATATTTTTTTGCAGGAAGAATATGGACTAAAGATTATTTGTTGGAAATAGAGAAGTTGTCCGGAACGAAATTGAATATCCAATTTGCTGACATCGAAAATAATCCAAAGGATTCGATAATCCTGAAGAAATTCAGGTTTATTAATTATCAATCACTTGATGGATTTGATGATGCTCCAAGGGCATTGCTGCGTTCGACCGGGATTGTTAACGTAGCCATGAAATTCCATTATGACGCAAGAACACGTCTGATTATCCTGGCTTTCATTTTTATCTTAATTCTGACGATTGTTTCCTGGATCCTTATTGGGATTATCAACCGTCCCTTAAACGTGTTAATTAGCAGTCTGGAGGAGGAAAATACAGAAGAAATTGGCGGGTTAGTTGACCAGAAAACTGAATTTGGCAGAATAGCTCAATTAATCAATGATTTCCTGATACAAAAAAGGAGATTGGTGGATGAGATCAGTGAGCGTATCAAAATTGAAACCGAATTAACTAGCGCAAAGGAAAGAGCTGAGGAGAGCGACCGCTTAAAGACCTCTTTCCTGAATAATATTTCACATGAAATCCGCACACCCATTAATGCCATAGTTGGATTTTCTGATTTAATCAATGATCCCCGATTAGATGAAAAGGAACGGCTTAATTTCACAACAATAATCACCGAAAGCAGTTATCGCCTGATGGGGGTTATCAGCGATTTAATCAACCTCTCATCAGTGGAATCCGGACAAGAGGTGCTGACTGAAGAGAAATTCAGCCTGAATGTATTAATGCATGAAATCTATGGGCAGGTAAACCCTTTGGTAGATACCTATAAAGTTAATCTTGTTCTGCATGTGGCGCTAAAGGATACCCATTCGTATATCACAACGGATAAGACAAAACTTCATCAGATTATCCTGAATTTGCTAAAGAATTCTGTAAAGTTCACTAAACAGGGCAAGATAGAATTCGGATATATTATCAGGGATGCCGATATCGAGTTCTTTATCAAGGATACAGGAATTGGAATACCCAGAGATAAATTTGAGGCCATCTTTGCCCGGTTTCAACAAGCTGATGATTCCTTGTCAAGACAACATGGAGGTGCCGGTCTTGGATTGCCAATCTCAAAAGCTTATGCTGAGCTTTTAGGTGGACAAATGTGGGTTGTATCCGAAGTTGATAAAGGCACCGACTTCTTTTTTACCATCCCCTTTAAAACCGCTTAATACTTTCTCTAGTCACCCACTTCTGCAGGACGGCCAATTTTGTGGCCTTTAAATGCATAGAATGCAATCCAAACGTAGCAAGGAACAACAATCCAGTAAGCTTCCTGACGGCTGATGATATCAGCCAATTTTCCATAAACCAGGGGTAGAATAGCACATCCTGCAATACACATTACGAGCAATGCACTTGCAATCTTTGTGAACTTGCCTAATCCACCCAATGCAAGCGGCCAAATTGCAGGCCACATGATCGCGTTAGCAAAACCCAATAAAGAAATGAAGTAAACTGATGCCGGTCCTTTAATGAGGATAGCAGTCAGTGCGAGCAGGAATCCTAAAATAGCTGAAATTCCAAGGGCTTTGGACTGGGAAAGGGTTTTTGGTATCAGTGCAATTCCAAGAATATAACCGAGAACCATCGAGAACAGGGTGTAGGAAGTAAAAATAATCGCCTTACTGGTAGGAATTCCGGTGGACATTGCATAAAGTGCAACAGTATCGCCTGCAATAACCTCACACCCCGCATATAAAAACAGGGTAATTATACCAAGTACAAAGTAGGGGAATTGAAAAACGCTGGTTTTACCATGCGTGGCATCGTTAACGTGCTGATCTTCTTCATCCGTATCAATATCCTGAAGCGGAGAGTAGTGAACCCACACTGCAAGAAGAACCAGAACGATTGCAATTATAATGTATGGAACGATTACCCGTCCGGCAAGTTCATTGAGCAGATCAGCCTTTAATACAGCATCTGTTGTTGTCGCCACTGTTTCCTTTATGGTATCTACATTCTTTAAAACAACGGCTCCAAGGATTAAAGGACTCAGAATCCCTGCTGTTTTATTGCAGATACCCATGATACTGATGCGCTTGGCAGCACTTTCTATAGGTCCCAAAATTACAATATATGGATTCGAAGCCGTTTGCAGCAGAGATAGGCCTGCTCCCTGAATAAAGAGACCGAGAAGAAACAAGGAGAAGGTGCGGGTTTCCGCAGCAGGAATAAATACCGCGCTGCCAACAGCGATAACTAATAATCCCAGAGCCATTCCGTTTTTGAATCCTGTCTTGTGGAGGATCCAGGATGAGGGAATTGCCAGAAAGAAATAAGATATGTAGAAGGCAAAAGTTACAAAATAGGCCTCGAAATTGGTGAGTTCACACGCAATCTTTAAAAACGGAATCAAAGTGCCGTTCAGCCAGGTTACAAATCCAAAGATAAAGAACAGTGCACCAATGATAATGATTGACGTTGCATAGGAGGTTTTTTGCCCGTTGCCGGATGCTGTTGCCGTTGTTGCCATTTTATTTTATTATGGTAAATATTTTGCACCGAAAGATAGAAAAAAAGATTTCACTGATTCATGACCTTTGCTACATCGCCATAACAACACCTCACTCAATGACTCTCTCTCCATCTCACCCCTCAATTCATTCATCTGTGCAATTATTTTCCGTAACTTTATATACCAATGAATACCTTATGAAAAAGCCAGTCCTGCTCGCTCTCTTTCTTTCCATCCTTTGCTGTAATTGCAGTAGTCAGTCCAAGGATTCCGGGGTAGATAAATCAACGGTCAGTGGGGTCGACTTGAACCGCTACCTTGGTCGATGGTATGAAGTCGCCCGGTTCGACCATTCATTTGAGAAAGGTCTTACTGGTGTTACTGCTACCTATTCACTCCGTTCTGATGGGAAAATCAAAGTCTTGAATGAAGGGTACAAAAATTCTTTGGATGGCCGGCACAAAAAAGCTGTTGGCAAGGCTATGATCCCGAATCCACAGGATTTATCGAAACTGAAAGTTTCCTTCTTTTTAAATTTTTATGCTGATTACCTGATTATGGAACTCGATCAGGTAAATTATCAATATGCCATGATTGGCAGCAACTCAGATAATTTTATCTGGATATTAAACCGTGAGCCAAAAATATCCGACAGCATTTATAATATGCTCGTTGAGAAAGCCAAAAAGAGAGGCTTTGCTGTCGAAAATCTGATTAAAGTTCCGCAAAAGTGATGATTAATGAAAAGCCTGACCGAAGATTGGTTAAACAGGGCGAAGGATGATCTGGCTTTCGCTGAAAATTTTCTGGCTGATCCCTTATGTTCGGACAAAGTCGTTTGGTTTTCCAGACAAAGTATTGAAAAGTCATTCAGAGCCGTTGCCGAGAGCCGGAATATCGAAATACCTGCTGGGTATAGTCTTTTTCAATTAGGAAAGTTGGCCAAGAATTATGCACCAGAGATCGATATTGAAATTGTGAGGGCTCCAGATGACATCAACCCTTCTGAGGCTGCGGACTTCATGCGTTCGGCCAAACATATTTTCGATATATGTGCACGGATCAGCCATCACGAGAATATTAATGACGACTCCATTTGGGATTCACAAACCCTGCTTTATTTTTAAGACGACCCCTGCCCGATATTTTTGCCATCTTTACGGGCGATATGAACATTCGATAATCTATGGCTTTAAAATCAATCCGTATTTTACTGATAACAGTATGCTTTACTGCTCTGTCAGCGGGGATGCTTTCTTGTGAAAACCGTTCAGCCAGCAAGGACAAAAGCCAATTTTTAAATCCTGCCGCAGATTCAACAGACGAATACGACAGCGGCACTGAGTTCAATCCGGTTTATGCTCTGCTCATATCACCGGCAAGCCCGCGTGCAGGTGAAGAATTCAGTATTCTGGCAACCGGTGGAAAGAATATCCGGAAAGCAAAAATTGAAGTCAGCGGACCAGCTGGTACCTCAGATTCCAGGAAAAGCCGGAACGGTGATGGTTTGCCATTTTGGAGAATTGATCAATTCAGTGCTTTGCAGGCAGGTAAATACAGGGCTACTTTGTTGGAGAAGGGAAGGGAAGTTCATAATCTGGAGTTCACTGTTACCGATAATAAGCCGGTTGTACAATCTCCTGGGGTAATTTGGAAAACAACCCGGGGGTGGGGGAGCGATACAGAAGCGCTCTACTCTGCATGGATAAATGCGCTTTTTTATGATTCAGATGAACGCTCGTCCTGGAAAGCTTTGGATGTAGTGATGCAAAATCCGAAGAGTAACTTTTTATATAATCATCTTGGTTTTGGGGAGGATGATCCATTAAGTAAAGCCAAGGTGATCATGGAGCCTGATTGTGCGGATAACCCTTTTTACTTTAGAGCCTATTTTGCATGGAAACTGGGATTGCCTTTCGGTTTTCATGAGTGTGATCGGGGCTGGTTGGGCAAGGCGCCACAAACCGGTCGCTGGATAACGAATGATTCTCCAACATCAAGATCGAATCCGGTTTTGTCATTCAATGCCTTTCTGAGGCGTATTATGGATGGAGTGCATTCGGGAACTGCCCGGACCGCATTAAAGGACGAATCTTCTGATTATTATCCCGTTGCATTAACCAGGAATTCTCTGCGTCCCGGAACAGTTTTTGCAGATCCATATGGACATACACTGATCCTGGTAAAATGGGTTCCTCAGTCAAGCAACCGTCCGGGAATGCTTCTCTCTGTTGATGCCCAGCCTGATCTCACTGTTGCTATCAAACGGTTCTGGAAAGGTAACTTCCTGTTCACAACCACTGAGGTTATCGGAGATCCCGGTTTCAAAGCCTTTCGCCCGATCGCAGTGAATAATGGACAGGAGCGACTCCTTAAAAACGAAGAGATTTCAGATCAATCTGGACTGGTTCCATTTTCGATGCAACAAAAAGGGATGGCTGGTGACCTGTTTTATCACACTTTGGAGCGGACCATTAATCCTAAACCTCTTGATCCGGAAACGGCATTGCTTGATCTTATACAGGCTCTGCATGAGCAATTGATTGTCAGGGTTAACTCGGTCTCCAATGGGGAAGAATACATGAAATCACATCCTGGGGAGATAATTCAAATGCCTGGTCGTCCGGCAGGTGTTTTTCAGGCAGGTGGGCAATGGGAGAATTTCTCAACACCCAACAGGGACCTTCGGCTGTTAATTGCTATGGATGCTGTCTTGGATTTCCCCAGTAAGATTGTCAGGTCTCCGGAGGATTATAAATTACCGGCATTAAGTTCGCCCGAACAGGTTAAGGTAAAACTGGAATCCTTCCTCGCCGAAAAAATAGCTGAGCTTTCAATATCCTACACCCGCACAAACGGACAAGAGCAAAAACTTACCATTGAAGATCTGCTGAAAAGAAAAGATGCCTTTGAAATGGCATACAACCCAAACGACGGTATCGAGATACGGTGGGGAGCTCCTGAAAATAGTGAAGAAAGATCAAGCTGCCGTCGCCATGTCCCTGCTGGTCAATTGGAAAAAATGCGTGATGTTAGGATCTGGTTCCAGAAAAGACTGCATCCTCCAACTTAAGTCAGCTGTTTTTCAATGAAACAGGAACATTCACCCGGAATATTGATCCTTTATCCACTTCAGATTCCACAGTTATCGTACCACCAAGCAGGTCGATATAGCCTTTTGAAATAGCCAGGCCAAGACCCGACCCTTCAAATGATTCTTTAAGGCCACCGTGAAGCTGAGTAAAACGGTCGAAAATGGATTGCAGACGCTCGGGTGGGATGCCATAACCAGTATCCTTAACGTATAGGATGAGTTGTCCTTCCTCAAAATGGTATCCGAATTCAATAAAACCTTGGTTGGTATACTTGATTGCGTTCTTAATCAGATTAGTCATGATGGCATCAAGCTTGTCCTTGTCGCTCCATATGATCGCAGAGCCAATTTGCTGATCCTTCCTGAACTCAAACTGAAGGCCTTTCCGGATTGCCTCCGGAGTGAAGAAGTCAACGAGGAATATTGCCCTTTCAGAAAAATCGAACTCTGAAAAGTGAACCTTCATCTGCCGCGATTCGATTTTAGAGAAGTCAATGATATTGTTAATAGTATAGAGTAAACGGTCGCTGCTTTTACGGATGATCTCGAAGTAACTTTCCTGATCTTCCTTGGAGACATTTTTGTCTTCAAGTAAATCCATAAAACCCATTATACCATTAAGTGGGGTGCGGATTTCATGACTCATATTAGCCAGAAAAGCAGATTTCAGGCGGTCACTCTCTTCAGCCTTTTCTTTGGCAGCCAATAATTCTGCCGTTCGCTCAGCCACCATCTCTTCCAATTGTTCCTCATGTTTGAGCAAAATGGCATTCTTGATTGCAATTTGCCTCCTGCTGTAAAATGCCAGAGAAAAGAAGCCAATTACGATTAACAAAATAATCAGCAGAAGTTTTTTTTGAGTTACCTGCTTTTTCATTCCAAGATCCTGAATCTCCTTATTCTTCTTAAGCATGGATATTTCCTGATCTTTTTTAATGCTCTCATATTTGATGCTCATCTCAGCAATCTGCTTTTTTAGGCTGATCGAGTTTAAGCTATCGCGAAGTGTAACACCGGTCTGATATTTTTGGAGTGCAGGAAAAAAATCCCTGTTAACGGAATCTATTTTGGACAGATAAAAACTGATTTCCATTTCGATTTTGAGAAAGCTGTTTTCATGGGCGAGGACGAACGTTTTTTCAAATTGATCCCTGGCTTTTTCATACTGCTTTTGCTGAAAGTATAATTCCCCGACCTTCTGACCGTTTCCTGCCATTGTTTTTTTGTCTTCAAGAATAGCAGCATACCGGTCTGACTCAGCAAAAGCAATGAGAGCAGAATCCGCATGGTTCGTTTTCAAATACATCAGACCCAGAGAATTGTAGGTTTGCGCAATGGAGTAATTATCCTGAACGGATCTGGAATATGTAAGTACATCCTTCAGGAGCGCTGAGGCATTTTTAAAATTATTTTGAAATATATCGATTAAGGCGATGTTTGCCAAAGCTGAATAATATGACTCGGCCAGTTCTTTTTTTGATTCTGTCAATTCAACCATTTTGTTGAAATATTCCAATGCCTTGTCATATTTCTCGATACTTTCATAGAACAACCCAATGTTGTTATAAGAATCGAGGATGCTGGCTGTATCTTTCAGTGCCTCAGCAATTGCGAATGATTTCAGATTATATTCCAGGGCCAGATTCATATACTCCTGGTCGGTGTACAAGTACGCCATATTATTGTAAATCTTGCCGAGATATTGTGTGTCCCGAAGGGTCTGGAATACTTCAATGGCATGCTTATAATAAGCTGCAGCAGAGTCATATTCACCGGCAATATGTTCGGTAATACCCAAGTAGTTGGATGCCTTCCCTTCGCCTGTCGGATAATTCAGTTGTTTGGAATACTGCAGTGCAGCGAGTGCAAGTTTTTTTGCTTTGTTCGGATCTGTCCGAAAAATTGAAAAAGCTGTCTTATTCAGCGAATCAATCAGAGAAATGGTAATCGGCCTTCTGAGGCTCGGTGTATCTAATTTCCCTGAAGATACCTGACAATCACCTTTCGTGGAATATAGAAATGCCCACAAAAAAACGATACAAAAGAGACTCTTATGCCGCACGGATTCTTCAATTTCTTACAAAAACAAAGGTATCTTTTTTATTTCTGTTCAATGAGTTATGTAATCCTGACAGGCAAGTATTTGATGAATGGCAGCTATTATTCCCAAATTCGGATACCAACTTTAATATTTAAGTTGAGCGGGTCGGGGAGCCATCTTAAGAACAATTTTCCCTCCATCGGAAATATCCTTTTGGCTGAACCGGAAATTCTTAACAGATTGGCCGTTAACTGTAACATCTGTAACATATTTGTTTTGTGCGCTGGACCCCTGAGCTTTGATATTCAGCTCTTTCCCGTGTCCAAGATCAATGCTCACCTCTTCGAAAACAGGACTTCCAATTACATATTCTGGTTTTCCCGGTGTCATTGGATAGAAGCCCATGGCGGAGAATACATACCACGATGATAATCCTCCTCCATCTTCATCCCCGCAAATTCCCATAACATCGTTGCGATACCATGCATCCATGAGCTGCCGCACTCGCTTCTGAGTCTTCCAGGCCTCACCGGCAAATACATATAGATACGGAACATGGAATCCTGGTTCGTTACCTGCTACATACTGGCCAACTATTCCGGAAGCATCGGGTTGTGTGGAGATAGTAGTCCATTTTGCATATCCGTTAAGCGACTCTTCAAAAAGCTGATCCAGCCTGCTGGTGAATTTTTCTTTTCCACCCATCAAGGTTATCAGATTATCTATATCATGGGGAACAAACCAGGAATAGTTCCACGAATTTATCTCAGCGAAATAGTCGCGGCAACCTGTCCCCCCGGAAATTTTCGGATCGAAAGGTTCTACCCAGCTGCCATCTGCTTTTTTTGGCGACATAAATCCTGTGGCTGGATTGAAAACGTTTTTATAATTTCCTGATCTGGCTAAAAAGAGCTTCTGATCATCCATCTGCCCGAGCTCGCCGGCTAATTGCGAAAGGCACCAGTCATCATATGATTCTTCCAGAGTGACTGCAACTGCTTGCCGCTTTTCAAAGGGGCCAACCTCTTTAACTGTTTCAGGTTCATCAGGGGAAAGTGCAGGGAACCATCCCTTTTCCCGGTAAAATCGGTCGAGTTCGGTTGCCGGTCCCTCCTGCCAGGGGATCATTGTCCCCTCCATGGCGTTCTTTCGCAATAAAGTATATGCTTCTTTAAGATCAAATCCCCGGACCCCTTTCATCCAGGCATCAGCAATGATCGCCGCCTGATGATGGCCGATCATGCACTTGGCATCGCCGGATATCTGTGGGAAAGTCGGCATCCAGCCACCCTGCCTGCCCATCAGGATATAGGATTTTATCATGTCCGATTCACGATCCGGACTAAGCAGGAATCTCAATGGATGCAAACTGCGAAAAGTATCCCAGCTCCAGTCATCGACATAAAAATCATGACTGGTTTCGAGCACCAATTTGTTATAAGCACTATAATAGCGCCCGTATTCATTAATATTCACCATGCGCTCCATGCAGCGGTACAGGGCGGTGTAAAATGTGATTTGCTGATCTGAAGTGCCCCCTTTGATTTTTATCTTTCCAAGTTCACGATTCCATACATCGCGACCCTCTTTTACGACCTTTTCGAAATCCCAGGCAGGGATTTCCTGATGCAGGTTTTTCCCGGCCTGGGCCTCGTCGATCCAGGAAATTCCGTAACTCATCAGTACAGGTTTCGATCCGCTGAAAGCCACGAAATATTTTAAATTCCTGCCCTTTATGCTTTTCTCATTAACGATTTTTCCTTCCGAATCCACATACCCGGATTGCTTCACCGGACGATCAAAGCATATGTTGGCATATTCAACGACCCCACTGAAAGCTTCACGTCCGGTAATGTTGGTTTCATTTATTAAATCAAAGCTGCCCTGACCAGATGTTTGAAATACCAAAACCAGATCTTTCCCGGATTCATTCGTAAATCGATAGATTCCACTTCTTTCCGATGGTGCAAAATTTACAGTGATATTATTGTCTTCAAGCAATACCGAATAGTGATAAGGTGTAACTTTTTCAAAATCACGGTCAATCGCTGAGCTGAAATCACTTTTCTTCAATGATTCCAATCCTGATAAAGGCATGAGGGTAATAACTGCTCTTCCTCTATGTTCAGGCCGGTTGAGAGGAAATCCGTAAATCCTTCCACCCAGGTAAGAATCTGAAATGCCCGGACTGGTGACCGGGAAAAACCGGACCATTCCGTAAGGCCTGTGCACCGTAGGAAATGTTGGCATAAGAACATGACTGATTCCGCCTATCCGGGGATTAACCAGATCAACCGGCATGGGAACTTCCTGGGAACATAATGGTAACCATGATAATAAGGAAATGGCTATAAACAGTGAACCAATTAACGAGGTATTGAGTGGCAATTTCATATTAAGAATATTAATCTGATAAAGATAACCCCTCTTTCGGATTGCGCAGCCATAATTTATTTGGCAATAACCTTCATTATTCCTTAACTTAGTATAAATGATCTGCTTAAAGACCTCTAAAATGAAATCCATTAAATCAATTTTCCTGATGATAATGGGATTATCCATTTCTCAGGTACTCGTTAGTCAGTTTGTGACTGGTCATAGCGTTATCTTTCAGGGTGATCTTGTTCAACCGCAGAAAGGCGTTCTTATTGCTGACCCGAATTTCAAAACACCGCTTTTAAGGCTTACCGATGCCCGGGCTGCAGGTATTCATGGTCTGTTTCCTGATTATTCAAAACGACAGGCATGGAACAGCAATGAATCATTGATGATCCTTCGGTCCGGAACCGGTGAAGCTTACCTCTATAATGGTCAGACCTATGAATATCTCCGGATTTTGGACGGTATTGGCGGAGAGGATGTGTTTTGGCATCCGACCAACCCTGACCTTATTCTTTATAATCCTGACAGCATCCTTTATAGTTACAATGTACTGAATGATGCAGTCACACCCATCCATGTATTTGCCCCATATACCTGGGCTAATACCCGCGGTGAGGGAAATCTCTCAAACGATGGCCGGTACTATGCAGTTGTCGGACAAATGTACAATTACACCACTGGTGAGGTAGTTTTTCATGACCTTCTGGTGTACGATATGCTGAATAATTCAATTCCGGCTTCGTTGCCTTTACCTCAGGGACAGTTGGCTGATTTTGACTGGGTTTCGATATCACCCTTGGGTAATTATGTGGTTGTTGATTATGCAGATGAGGAAACCGGACGATATCATGGAGTCGAAGTTTATGACCGAAATTTCAATTTTATATGGCAAAAGGGTCTGGGAGCGGGACATAGTGATTTGGGTCTGGATGCCGGGGGACAGGAGGTTTTAATCATGGATGTTTATGATGACAATGCCAATATGACCCACATTAATAAATATTCACTAGCTACCGGAGCTGAAACCCGACTGCTTTCTGTTTCCCCGTTTTTCGATTTACATATTTCATGCAGAGCATTATCGAGACCGGGATGGGCTATAATCAGTACTTTCGATTATACCGGTCGTCTGACCGATGACAATGCTGGCTGGCTTCCTTTTGAAGATGAGGTATTTGCTCTTAAAATGGATGGAACAGGCAGTGTTGAGCGATATGCCCATCATCACAGCAGACGATTTTCCCCTTCCACACCGGATCCTGATAACAGTGTTTACTTTGCCGAACCCCATGCAACCGTCAGCAAGTATGGAACACGGATATTGTTTGGAAGTAACTGGAGGACAAATATTAGCGAGGACACAAGCCTTGATGCCTATCTTGTCGACCTGACGAATATGCTGACAGGTTTACCGGGTGAAAGCCCGATGTTGTCAGAGTCGGATTTTAAAATATTTCCGAATCCTGTCAATAATCAACTGAATATTATCGCAGCTCAAAATGTCCGGGATTATTATGTTAGGATTTTTGACCCGGCTGGAAAGCTTGTAAAAGAATATTTTGTTAATCAGTCAAATACGACACTGAACCTTTCCGACCTGCCGGCAGGTATCTTTTATTATAAAATTGCAGATGGTGAAGGATTAAAACTTGATGTTGGCAAAGTCGTGAAATTTTAAACCTGATTTAGCGAATGATTATTCTGTCGCTTAATGATATAATTCTGTTTCACAGCTGTTTCTCGTAGATCCGGTATCTCCTGAGTAGTTTGGCATCAAGTTTAATAATTGCATTGTTCATCACATCGTTATCCTCGAGAACATAGTTTATTTCGAGCCATAAATCCTTTGAAAAGAGGGATTTATGGAGTGCTCGATACATCAGGCTGTCGATCCCCTTTCCCTGATATTCCGGAAGTACGGCAAGTGCAAATAAACGGTAGGAGCGTAGTTTTGAAATGCCGGTCAACAGTTTCAACCAACCGAAAGGTAACAGATTTCCATTCAGTTTTTTAAAGATCACATTTACGTCTGGCAAGGCAATAATAAAACCTATAACCCTTCCTTTTGAATCTTCCGCAAACAGGACCCCTTCAGGCCTGATAACCTGCTTCAGATCCCTGGCCAGAGCATCGGCTTCGGCCTGAGTAACCGGTGCATAACCCCAGTTATTTACCAAACTGTGATTAGAGATATCGATAACATGCTGTACATCTTCTTTGTAGTTCTTCATGTTGACGCGCCTGACGGTGACCCCGTATCGCTTTGCAACATTATCAGTTAGCTTCAGGATTCGCTCTGGTATTTGATAACCCTCCTTACCTGATATGTAATAGCACAGCAAATCTTTTATTTTACTTAACCCGAAGGCTACCAGCTGGTCGTTGTAAAAGGGAGGATTATACGGTGCCATGATGACCGGTGGAGGCTCAAAACCCTCATAAACCAATCCCCATTCCTGCGATACGAAGGACCAGGGCCCGCGCATGGAGGTCATGCCCTTTTCCGTTAGCCATCCTGCCGCAGCATCAAGCAGCATCTTCGATGCTATTGGGTCATTCGGCGATTCATAATAACCGAACAAGCCAACTTGCTCCTGCCAGTGATCATTGGCCAGAGTGTCATAGAATGCTGCAATCCTGCCTATCAGGGAATTCCCATCCTCCAAAAGAAATAGCTGGTATACCGTATGATCCAGGGTAGGATTTTTAATGCGATTGAACTGGCTTTTTAGCTCCATTTTCAGCGGCGGAACCCACATGCGATCATTGCGGTAAATAGAATAGGGCAGATTGATAAACTCCTTAAGGTCGGATGGGGTTGTAACGGGACGTATGTTCATGGATGTCGGGTGTCGGGTATCGGGTATCAGGTTTCGGGTGCCCAGGGTTTTCGGTGTTCGCGGACAAATAATTTCATAGCCTCAGGATCCCCAACAGTGTTTCCGGCAGTGGGATCCCAGGTGATCTTCCGCCCTGTGCGTATCGCAATGTTTCCAATATGGGAAACCGTATCGGAAAGTATGGCCTCATCGAGGGGACATAATTCGGGTCTTGTGCCATTGATCGTTTCGGAAAAAATCTTCACCAGTTGAGCTCCTTCACCATTGATCCACCCATTAGCATCTGCTGTTTTGTTGAGCTCCTTGTGAATTTCAGGTATATCTGAACATGCGCTTGATCGTCCCAATGAGATCCATCCTTTGGTGCCAAAAAAGGTGGTACCGTTGCCATCCCATTTTGGGCGGTACTTCATAACTACAGGTTGTGCTATCTCGTCGCTCATGAAGTGGAGTTTTAATCCGCTGGCATATTCATAATTCACATCCCATGAATTTATAGTATCCCAGATCCCACCCGGTGTCCAATATCCCCCTTTCCCTTCACAGGTGTAATTACCAGTCATCTGATCTTTCACACCGAACACCATGATGTCGAGCGGGTGGGCACCCCAGCCGGAAATAAATCCCAGACTGTAATCATAAATAAAATAAGAACTCTGCATATCAACACGGGCCGGACAATAAGGGTGAAATGGTGCCGGACCCACATATCTATCGTAGTCAAGTCCTTGGGGGACATCCTCTTCAGTGCATTGCGGTGATTGTACATCATTTACTCTTGGGCACCAAACATCCACCCGCTCAACTTTGCCAATATCGCCGTTTTTAATCATTGCAACTGCCTGTTGCATGAATAAATAGGATCGTTGCTGTGTGCCGTAATTGAACAGGACCTTGTTCTCCTTACAAACTTTTGCAAGCCTGATCATATCGGGATAACTTAATCCCAATGGCTTGGCAACATGCAGATGCTTTCCTGCCTGAGCTGCCATAATTGCCATTGGCAAATGCCAGTGGTCGGGTGCAGTTATCGCTACCGCATTAATATCTTTCCTCTCCAGAATCCTTTCGATGCGGTTATGATATTTAAGTTCCACCTGAATATTTTTCTCCTGATAGGCTTTCTGTGCCAACCCAAGAGCATTCTCCCTTCGGCTGCGGAATACATCGCAAAATGCTACTGAACGGATCTGATCAGGCCATCTGAGGAAGTAGGAGTTTAACTCATCCATTCCCCGGTTACCCAGCCCGACATGACCAAAAATAACGCGGTCATTGGCGCCTTTGACAGGAGAACAACTGGTCAGGATCATTGGGCCTGTGGCCGCGGCAACGGCTCCAATCGCAGTTTTTTTTATAAAATTCCTTCGTTGCATAACTAACTGTTATTGTCACCGGACTCAAGTCCCGTGCGAATGATAAATCTGTATTAATCAAGATATCAACACATATCACTCCATAATCTCATCAAAGTTTGTCAATCGCGTCTCTGTTAAGAGGCCTGGCGGGCAAATAAACTTTGTATTCAAGGTGGAGTACTTCGCCTTTTTTTAATTTAATCGGCTCTTTGTAAAGGATCGCAGGGCTGAAATAAAACATAGGTGTGGCTGAATCATTAATGCAATACCATGGCGATGGATAACGAGGATTAACTGAATTGTCAAAAATAATCACCTGCTCGCGCATTCCCCTGCCATTATCGAAATCACAGGCTACCCAGCGGTTTTTATCACCATAATTTGCATCATCCCTGGATTCAGAAAAGTACTTAAGATCCCGGAAATCATTGTTCAGTCGGAGGGAAAGGCCCGAATAGCCGCCCCATGACTGGCCATCCTGTTCACCCGGAATCGGGGTTCTGTCGAGGAGCAGGTCTTTTAGGGCCGTGAATGTGAACTGGTAATTGATCCAATAACTTTTATCTTTTTCTCGGGGTGAGACCATAATTTGCTGAACCTCTTTCATCACGGGACTTTCTTTATTATCCCAGGGATGATAAACGATTTTCAAATTGATTTCATATCCGCCTTGCTTGGTGGAATCAATATCTATAGATTCAATTTCAGTCATTCCTTCGCTGATATGTCTCGTTGGATCTCCGGTATATTCCCAATAATTAAGTCCATCAATGAACTTCCACGAAAACCACAATCCCATATGCCAAAGATGGTCCTTTGGCGATTCCGCAGTAAGAATAGTTCCACTTGGAGATATCAGCGGATGGAAATGCGGTTTTCGGTCGGACCTGTAATTATAAGTTCCAAAATATCCGGATACTTCGGCCCGGTCACCGCAAACCCAGGCGGCACCGCGGATTAAGAGCTTCTGCAGGTCAGGATTTGACAGAACTTTTTCATCGTGACCAAAAATTGTGTAAAAGCTGCGGCCTTTTCCAATTTCGTTTACAAAAATGGCTGGATATTTCTCGTTTTCCAGATTTCCGTTTGAATCCTTTTTCTGAACCCAGCCAAGAGGTTTTGCATCTGGGCAGATATCGGTGTTTTGCCAGATCTCATCAATAATGGTGAAGTCTTTTAACCCTTTTGTTATCGGATTTTTCGAGTCGGAAAACTGCACCAGGGCTTCGCCTATTTTGCCGTGTTCGGTGTTTTTGCCCCAACGACCAATTGCAATGTTATGGTAGTCATTCCATCCATAAAATGATGAACCACCAGAATGGAAGAAAAGTGCCCCGCCTCCCTCTTTTATATATTGACTGAATGCTTCTTCTTTCGAGGGATCCCAGCGGGCGGAGGTATCAGGAAATGAATTCCAGTCACTGACAATCAGCCGGAATCTTTTATAATCAACCAATTTCAAAGTATCAGGCCGGTTTGTTACGGAAACAGTAAACAAACCGGATCCGGTAAACATCTTTTCCAGTACAGGTGTTGTTTTTTTCCACTCGTGATTATTTTGCCCCGACAGGATAAGCATTCGGGCAGGTTCTTTAGCTGTTAGCCTCAATACGATTAAAAAGGCTGCTATAATAAAAACAATGTATCGGAGGGCTGGGGGGACTTTGTTTCCCATTTTCATTAAGTTTAGTCAGGAAAGATAAAAAAGATTGATCCAAGTAAAGTTGGCAACTCTATAAAGTTGGCATCTTTTTTTGTAAAATACATTAATACAGTGAGATCGTGTTGCCAATCACTATTAATGGTTTTGTAATGATCAGAAATTTAGTGTGTTAGGAAGAGATATAAGAAGTTGTCATCTGTATATATATCAATTGCCATCTTGATTTCAGTTTTAGTAGGAGCTTGATATTTAGATTTTTATGATCAATAAATTTTCTTGAAATTATCATGATCCTTGTATGTGTCAAATAGTCAGGATAATAGCTAATTGTTGGTGCGGATATGGCAACTCTATAGAGTTGCCAACTTTACTTGCTAAATTGGCTTCTCTAAACCCAACAAGATGTTTCAAAAATATTTTGCCTCTATAACCCTGATATTCTTATTCTTTACCAGTGTTAATGCTCAGACGGTTTCCCTGGAGTCTCTTTTGCGCGAAATGACAGACCCGGCAAAGATGGCTCAATTCCCAACTCAGGAATATAAATCCTTGCAGGAAAGCAGCTACAACAGAGCCTCGGTTTCACCAGATAAACCCGGCTGGTTTGCAGATTCCGACGGAGTTAGCTGGATCAGGGAGGAGATGAATGAGGGCAAAACAGAATATGTAGTGATGGAACATACAGGTCCAGGATGCATTACACGGCTCTGGACACCTTTCTTTTATTATGATTTTAATAACCGGAAAGGGCCGGATATTCGAATATACCTTGATGGGAATAATATTCCGGTGATAGATGAGTGCTTTATTGAATTGCTTACCGGAAAGGGGTCAGTCAAACCGCCGTTTGCCAGCCTGACGGCACGTGCCGGGGATTTATTTCTCCCTATACCCTTTGCTAAAAGCTGTAAAATCACGATGACAGATAAGGCATTTTATAACATTGTTAATTATCGTGCCTATGACAAAGGGGTTAAGGTTAAAACTTTTTCAGCTAAAGAGCTGGAAAAGGCTGCCCGGGTGATTGCTCAAACATCGAAAACGCTGGTTTCTCCTCCTGATCCACAAGTTACTGACGTAATTACTCGAACCATCAGGCTAAAAGAGAAGCAAACCCAATCAATAGATTTGCCAGCTGGCAGTCAGATGATTCGCCAGCTTACCTTTCGCATCGATCCGAAAAGTGGCTTGCAGGCTTTGCGTTCAACAATCCTCCAAATGACCTTTGATGGAGTGCAGACCGTGTGGTGCCCGATTGGAGATTTCTTCTGCAGCGGAGATAAAGTGAACCCTTTTCATACCTGGGATCGGACAGTCCTTCCCGATGGTACCATGATCTGCAGATATTCCATGCCATACGAAAAGACCGGTACTATCAGTCTCATTAACTTGCAGGATAAACCTGTCGATTTATGGTTGGAAGCGAAAATTGATAATTGGAAGTGGAATAGCAGATCGATGCATTTTTATACATCATGGAAGCCTGTGGGGACTCTGCATGGCGACCGTTTTGTGGATATGAATTTCATTGATATCCGGGGTAAAGGAATGTTGGTCGGTGATGCTCTCACCGTGCTTAGTCCAGGACACGGCTGGTGGGGTGAGGGTGATGAAAAGATTTATATCGATGAGTCTGATATTACCCGGAAATTTCCATCCCATTTTGGCACTGGGACCGAGGATTATTATGGATGGGCAGGGGGAGTAAATCCAACCGGTCGCGATACATTTTCCATTCCAATCGGGGCCAATGTATGTAATGGAAATGCAGCCGATCCGCGTGGCTATAATATTTGTACAAGAAACCGGATACTGGATGTAATTCCCTTTAACAACCGCTTGGTCTTTGATATGGAAGCCTCTCCGGGAACAGATATCCGGGAAGCATGGAATCTTCTGGATTACTCACTGGTTACTTTTTGGTACGCCATTCCCGGTTCAACTTCAAATGCCACGGCTCAATCGGAAATTGCTGCTTTACCCCTGCTCACCGTGGAAGATATCGACCGGATGCAGGATTTCATTAAAACGGGAACACTTTCGTTGGATGCTCCCGGATCCATTTTAAAGAAAGAATTAACCGCAAATCCAGGTCAGTTTAAGGTCTTTCAGCTAAACCTCGCTGCTGATAAAAATGACCTGAAAGATGTTAGAGTCGAATTTTCTAACCTGACACCCGACACCCGACACCCGATACCTGATACCCGAAACCCGATACCCGACACCCGATTCACTTGCTTCAATGCCGGCGGTATCGACTTTAAAGGACATCCATTTACCAAAATCATTGATGTGCCCGCCGGACAAGTTCATGAATTGTGGATGGGAATCGACCTGAAAGATGCAATACAAGGGGTTTACCAGGGTTCTGTCACCATCAGCTCAGGGAGTATAAAGCAAATGGTTGCCATTGAGCTGACTATAGCAGGAGATAAAGTTGATAATCATGGATATAATGAGGGAAAAACCCTTGCTAGATTGAATTGGCTGAATTCCAATGTAGGGATCGACGACAGCATTACCAAAGGGTTTATTCCAATCAATGTTATTGCAAATCGGATCTGTATACTTGGCCGCAGCCTCGAAATTGCTGATAATGGGTTGCCGGCAGCAGTGACAACCTTTTTTGGTAAGTCAAATCAGGAGCTAAAAGATCGTGGCGAACCACTGATAAACAGTTCGTTTCGATTTTTAATTGAGCTCGATAACGGGAAAATCATCAGGCTAACCCCGGGAAAAATGAATTTTCTGGAACAAACCTCCTCAAAAGTTATCTGGAGTGTAATGAATACCTCCGATGAATTTAACCTGGAATGTACCGGAAGTATGGAATTCGACGGGTTTGTTGATTACCGGTTAAAACTCACTGCCAACTCAGATGTAAAAGTGAAGGATATCCGAATGGAAATCCCCATCAACAAGGAGAAATCTGAATACATGATGGGCCTTAACCATGAAGGTGGCTACCGTACACCAACCTGGAAATGGAATTGGGACGTCAAAAAGAATCAGGACATGCTCTGGATTGGTGCGGTTAACGGTGGGATGCGCATCAAATGGAAAGCTGAAAATTACCGGCGCCCACTGATCAATATTTACTATGAATTCGGTCCGCTCAACCTGCCACCCTCTTGGGGGAATTCAGGAAAAGGAGGAGTTACTGTTACTGAAAAAGAAGCAGATGTAGTGGTTAATGCTTTTTCCGGACGAAGAGAAGTCCGTCAAGGTGATATTCTGAATTTTGATTTTGAGCTGCTCATCACTCCTTTTCGCCTGATTGATAAGAAGACTCAATTTGGCGACCGTTACTATCACGGCGGAGGAACCAACACCTCAGTTAAGATCGCAAATGCAAAAGCTGCCGGAGCGAATATGATCAATATTCATCACGCTGAGGACCTGTATCCATTTATCAATTATCCGTATCTGGATGAAAATACAGCCGAACTAACAAAATTGGTATCGGATGC
>CAIXHD010000364.1 GCA_903919065.1 uncultured Bacteroidota bacterium | reverse complement strand
CGTGGTTTCGAGCATGAATTTTTTTCGCGCTTCGATCAGGAGGGCAGCTAAGCCTGCAGCATGTGGTGCAGAAGCTGAGGTTCCAAAGAAATTTGGAAAAATATCACCATCGATATTCTGACCACCCATGTCAACAGTGGTGTTTACACCGTTCGGGGCAGAAAAGTCAGGCTTTTGCCTTAATGAAACCTCACCGGTTATTCGCGTTCCCCCAATGGAGGAAAAGCTGGCAATTGTGGGAACAGCCAAACCAAAAGCCGGTGTATTGGAATACAGAACAGCTCCAACCGACATAGCTCCATTGGCATTCGCCTGGCCCACGATCGTTGAAGTTCCGGAAGAGTACTCCATGATCTGAGCCTGCCCGCGGAATACGATGTATTTAAACCTGACATTGTTTCCACTCACTTTGGAAATGACTATGTTACTCTCAACGGTTGCACCTTGTATGGTAAATGGAAGTACTTCCACCGGATCTCCACCAGCATTATTCCTGTTAAAACCCAGTAAATTACTGCCATCCGTATTGGATAAGTAAATATCGAGGTCCGTTTGGGCCGGAGATTCTTCTTCCCACTGAAGAACAATAGTATAGTTGCCGGCTGGAAGTGAAACATGCTGATAAATGTCGCCTGCACCAAAATTATGAGCCTGCCCCTGAATGCCGGCTGGTGCCGGAACAGGATTGAAAACACCTTCGTATGACTTGTTACCGAAATTTCCAGCGGATGTAAAATAGGCTACACCCTGAGCTGCTGCAACGTCAACCGCCCTGCTGATCACCCCATCCCGGAAAAATGGTTCCGTGAGATAGGTAACATCATCAACGATAACATTACAGCCTGCTTCCTGCAATTCCAAAATTCCCTGAGCAAAATCATCAGGACTGATCGATCCGGTCCGGAAATACAGCTTGGCCTTTGGTGCAATATCATGAATAATCTGCATCATCGCCCGGCCTTCATCCGAACTCCTTCCGGGAAATTCTTTCAGAACAACAACTCCGTCAGGCAGGTCTCCTCCAAATACATCATTCGAAGCCCTTCCCAGTGTATTATAACTGTTTGAGAGCACTCCAACCTTAACACCATCGCCTTCAATCTTATAGCCTCCTCTAACAAAGTCGGACCCCATGGAAACGTCGCCCTGCGTGGTGGTCTGACCGGCATTATTTATGGCGGGATAAACCGGCCGGGCATAATTTATCAATACCGGCAGGCTGTTTAATTTCAAAAGGTTTGATATCGGATAATAACCTGTTGCTGTCCAGGTGGATGGATCCGAAGTCACTATTTCCGTAAATCCATAGCTGGCTTTTGCAAGAGTATCCAGCATCGACTGATACTGTCCATCCCTGGAAATAATTTTTACCAGTACATTCTGGCCCGAAGGTCCGATTTGAAAAATATCATCTGATGCCGCTGATCCCGTCGCTGTAAATTTATTGTAAAGTGCGGTCAGTTCAGGCCCGATCAGTGATCCGTCAAGCCGTCCACCCGCAGGAGGACTATAATAAGGAATAATAACCCCCAGTGATGCACATAGATTTGATTCGGAAGAGGATTCAGCATACTTGGTTTCACCATGTGGCAAAATTACCTGCCAGTGCAATTCATCCTTTTTAAAAAAATCCCGGCTGAAAACATAGGAGTGCCGGCCTGGTTCAAAAATGTTGTTTACCTGGTATTTTTTCTCCCCACCATTGTATATCAGTTTACTTTTATCCGGACTTACCGTGATGGTTACAGTTCCTGGATT
>CAIXHD010000363.1 GCA_903919065.1 uncultured Bacteroidota bacterium | reverse complement strand
TCAGGTAAATCAGTAAAGGCTAAAATATTACCTGACGGATCGCTTGAATTTGCAACCGTCAAGGGTGGAAAGTATCTGATCAGCTAACCCATGGAGTACACCAGTTATCAGCGGGTTATCGATGCGTTGGAACACAGGGAACCCGACCGGATACCTTTTGATCTTGGCGCAGCTGCCGTAACAGGCATCAATATCCGCGCATTGCGAAATCTTAAGAAATATCTCGGGATTGAAACCGAATCGACTGTGCAGGATGATGTCACTCAGCTGGCCGATTTCGACCCTGCTATGGCATTGCTCTTTAAAACTGATGTCGGCTCAGTCAGGCCTCGATCTCCTTCCATGGCTCCACTCCGAAAGTCTCCGTGGCTCGACGGAAAGTATTCCCGTTTGATTGATGAATTCGGGATTGGCTGGCAAATGCCGGTGGAAGGCGGGATGTATTATGATCAGTATTTTCATCCGCTGGCAAATGCCGAAACGATCAGGGATATTGAGAATTATCCCTGGCCCGATCCACTGGATCCTGAGAGGTTTGTGGGAATTCAGGAACAGGTGGATCGTGTTATTGACATTGAGCACCAAGCCTGTTTCGTTGAAAGAATGAGCTCCGGAATGTGGGAACATGCCATGTGGATGACTGGCTATGAGAAGTTTTTTATGGATATGCTCGGCAATGAAAAGTTGATTCAGGCCCTGATGGAAAAGATCCTGGAGTTGAAAATGAAATACTGGGGAAAGGTTTTGGAACTTGTCGGTAATCGTGATGTTGTAATTTCCTGTGCCGATGATCTGGGAACCCAGGACAGCCTGCTGGTTTCACTTGATCTTTACAAGGCAATCATCTGGCCTTACCATTGCAGGCTTTTTCGATTTATTAAAGAAACTGCCAAAGGGAAAGCCTATATCTTTTTTCACAACGACGGGGCTATCATGGAAACCATTCCACTGCTGATAGAGGCTGGAGTTGATATTCTGAACCCTTTCCAGGTGAATTGCCGTGGTATGGATACCGCTAAATTTAAAAAGGATTTCGGCAGCAGGATTACCATATGGGGCGGAAGCTGCGATTCGCAATTCGTTTTGCCAAAAGGTACGCCTCAGCAGGTTAAAGATGAAACCAGACGACGTATTGAAGACCTTGCGCCCGGCGGAGGATTTGTTTTTGCTCCGATACATGTTATTCAGGGGGATGTGCCTCCTCAGAATATCATGGCTTGGTTGGAAACACTGAATGAATATCGGAAATAATCCCGATCAGGCATACTGCGCGACCTGAGGTTTCTTCAGAACCTGATCTTTGTATTCCGATGGTGTGAGCCCCGTGTGCTGCCTGAAATGACGGTGAAAATTCGAGCTGTTATTGTACCCGCAGGAGAAAAACGTTTCGGTAACATTGAAATTACCGTTTGATAGCATCTTGCATGCCTGGTTGATCCTTACCTCAATGAGAAACTGAGAGAATGTTTTGTTGGTTCGTAACTTGAAGAACCTGCAAAAAGCCGTTGGAGTAAGATTTATCAAGCGGGCAACATCCTGAAGTGTAATCCTCTTTTCGTAATTTTTTGTGATGAAATCGAAGATCTTCTGAATCTTTAGATTGTCTTCACGGTCATTGACATGAGGAATACTTGATGAAATGAAATCAAAATCCAGTTTTCTTGAAATCTGATCCAGAATTTTCATGAAAAGAATAATCCGCGGTACCTGCCTTAATTTTAGCAGCTGCTTAAGATCGTCCCCAATTCTTCTGGCTTCATTGTTCTTGATTCTGATGCCAAAATGTGCTTGCTCAAGAAACTCCTCAATCTTAACGGTTTCAGGAAACAGATTAAATACCTGATGGAAGGTGTCCTTGGAAAAGAATACTGAAATAGCCCGTACATGCAAAGAGCTGTTCTCATCATAGTATTTCTTGTCGTGCAATAAAACGTGCGGAGTGTTTTTGCCGATAAGAAGGAGGTCGCCTTCATGGAATTCTTCCAGCTTATCAACAACCATTACCAATCCGCGCCCTTCCAGTATGTAAGTCAACTGGCACTCTTCATGATAGTGGACAGAATCATAAAAGAAAGGGAGATCCCACGACTCAACTCGTACAGTTTCTTCGTGTAGTCGCGGCACCTTGAAGCAAATCGGATCCATTTCTCTCATTATCTAATAATTTTATATCCAGTGCTATAAAATATGTATTCCAAAGATATATTCTTTTTAATTTCATTACAAAATTAAATAGGGATTATTTTTTACAAAACTGATAGCAGAAGGGTCCAGGGCTACTCCTGGCTACTGTTTACGGATGGTAAGGCTGAGGTTTAGAATCTCCTGAAGCACCATGGCAAGTGCTCCATAAATAGCCGATTGGTCAGGATGACTGGATGGAAGGATGTTATACTTGGTTGATCTGTGGTCGAAAACATTCTCTTCGATAACCGGCTTTAATGTATCCCAGAAAATATTGCCGTTCAGACTCACGCCACCGGCTAATATAATGGCCTGAGGATTAAATATATTCAATAAACCTGCAATTGCACGGCCCAGATAACCCATAGCTTCAGAAAACACCTCCTTTGCCAGAGGATCTCCCTGCCTGGCTGCCTCAACAACCTGTTTAGCGTTGAGCTCACCGGCAGGAATTTTATTCAGGATGCTCGATGAATTGCTCAGTAACCCGATTCTTGCCCTTTGAGCAATCGCATCTCCTGAAGCATAAGCTGTTAAGCAATTTTTCTTACCACAGGTGCAAAATACCTGCTCATCTCCTCTTACCGGCATATGCCCAAATTCCCCAGCCATTCCATCGGTTCCGTAAAACAATTTTTTTCCGATAACAATGCCGGCACCGATACCGTACCCGACGTTGATACAGATCAGATCGTCGAATCCCGGACCGTTTCCAAAGGTAATCTCACCTAATGCCATGGCCCTGCTAACGTTATCAAAATAAACAGGGTAGGGGACATGCGAATTCATGAATTCCCTCAATTCGACATTCCTCCAGTTGAAAGCCGGAGAGTATTCAACAATCCCGGTATTCAGATTGATAATTCCGGCAACGGCTATCCCGACACCGATGATATTGTTCGGATCAACCAGGTTGGTGTTGGCTAAATTCATAATTACCTGAGCAACCTTGTTCAAAACGTATTCGGGATCTTTATTCGATTCAGTTACGACCTCAATCTCTTTAATAGGTTCAATGGAAAGGTTGGTCAGGACGCCTCTGATATAAGTTGTGCCAAGATCGATGCCAATAAGGTAATGCCCTTTGCCATTAAAACTTACAGGCTTCATCGGACGTCCCTTGGGTGTAGCCATAGGCTGACTTTCAACAAGCAGTTCATCTTGTATCAGGGAATCGACAATCCGCGAAACCGTGGCCGTACTTAAACCGCTGATGCGGCTGATTTCAAGCCGCGACATGGCGCTGTGGTTCCAGACGG
>CAIXHD010000362.1 GCA_903919065.1 uncultured Bacteroidota bacterium | reverse complement strand
TACAGCAAGACCCATCCCAATTAATGCACTTGACTCAACTTCGCCTATAGCCTTGGAAATGAATGTCCCCTGGTCCTGGATAATCTCAAAGGAATATCCCGGTAGTGATTTCTGAAGCTTGACAAACTCTTCCTTGAGCTGGTCAACAGCTTTTACTGTATTAAAACTCGGCTCCTTGTAAATCGCAAGGCCAATGGCACGTTCGCCATTAATCCTGACAATATTATTTGGCTCTTTGTTTTTGAATTCAACCTGGGCCACATCTCTCAGGAAAACAGGCACACGGGAAGTAGCAGTTGTGGTGGCCGATGTTCCTGTAGCAGCGGCAGTTCCTGTTTTGAACCCAACAATCAGCGATGAAATATCATTCAGGCCCGAGAACACACTCACTCCCTTGATTACATACTGGGTGCCCATTTCGACGATGGATCCGCCGGAGACATTCCTGTTGTAATTGGTGATCTGAGAGGTAATTTCAGCTGTTGTAATTCCAAATGCATTAAGCAGATAAGGATTTGTGCTGATAAGAACTTCTTTCTGTTCCTGGCCTTCCAGCTGAACATCAGCAACCCCTTCAAGCCTCACCAGCTCATTCCGGAGATAGTTTTCACCAATCTGGCGGAGTTCGTCCATGTCAACCATGGTTTCATGCCGCATGGCAACAAGCATAACCGGCGATTGATTCGGATCATGCTGAGTTATTGTAAGCGACTCAATATCACTATTCTGGGAATAGGTGCCCAGAGCCTTCTGCAATTCCAGAAAAGCATCGTCCATATCCTTATTCCAGGCGTACTCTACAGTGACCTGTGCGGTACCCACCCGGGTAACGGACTTAACGCCTGTAACCTGACTCTGCCGGATACAAACAGATTCGATAGGATCGACAAACAATTTCTCAACTTCTTCAGGTGGGCGCTGGCCTGCTTTAAGCTCAACAAATATCCTTGGATTGTTAAGCTTCGGAAACAGATCCGTGCCCAGTTTACCAAAGGAGATATACCCCAGCAGTAATACCGCCAGGATAAACATGGTAACTGTGACCGGGTATCTGACTGAAAACTCGGTAATCTTTCTCATGATAAATAGAATGAGTCCGGCTATCGGACGATTTTAACTTTTGAACGGTTGCCGAGGGTTTCAAATCCTTCAATAACAATCCGGTCATTCTTCTGCAAACCTTTTACAACTTCAACTGAGTCAGGATTTTCCAAACCTGTTGTAATTAACCGTTCCATTGCCGTATTCTGATCTATTACGAATACTGTTTTCCCACGCTGACGTGAAACAATGATACTTTTTGGAATTACAATGGTGCTGTCCTTTTTCTGAGTAATGATTTCTGCTTTGATGTAACTACCCGGACGCAGTCTCAGGTCATCATTTAAAATGGTCAGCGAACCCTTGAAATTACGGGTATCCGGACTAATAGCCGGTGAAAGCTGGTTGATCACACCATATAAAGTATCATCAGGCAATGCATAATTAAGTACCCTGACCCTCTGGCTAACTGAAATTTTTCTAAGGTCTTTCTCCGGCAATTGAAATTCCATGTATAACTTCTTGTAATCCATGATTTTTACCAGGGACTGACCGGTAGTCAGCTTATTACCCGAAGTGTAAAATGGCAGGTCGACGATTACTCCGGAAAAAGGAGCTTTTACAATCATCTTTGCCATCTGCAATTCAGCAGCAGTGTAAGTATATCTTGCATTGATAAGTGATTGCTGCGATGTGGCCAGTTCACGTTCTGTTGCTCCACCCTTATCCAGAAGAGACTTCTGCTTTTTGTATTCATTCTCCGATACATCAAGATTCAGTTTTTTCGAATCAATCTGAATACCATTGACATATTCGGCATCTTCAAATTTAACAATCACATCACCAGCATTAACCTGATCGCCAAGCAACCACGGCCGACCGGCGCGTGGATTATTTTGCAGCAGGTATTTTCCTGACATTTCAGACTTCAGCTCAACTTCACGGGTCGGATAAACAGTTCCGTTGGTTTCAAGGAATTCTTCTATCGACGACAATTTGATATCCAATACAGATACAGGTACGGCAACTTCGGTAGCAGCATCCGTTTGCTGGTTCTTGCAACCGCTGACAACCAAAATGGCTAATCCGGAGAACAAGAAGGTAATTAGGGAGTTTCGGTAAGATTTCATATCAGTTTACTGTTTTTTGATTTCGGTTGGTACAATGGATGTTTTGGTTTCCCAATCATAAAGGGTTTGAATCTTTATATTCAGGATTTCCAGTTTATAATTGATCTGGGCATTTATAAGGTCAAGCTTTTTTGACGATAACTGAGTCTGGAACAGGTTCAGATCCATACCAGTTAAATCACCGTTTACATAGCGTTCATTATTTATGTCGTAAGTAAGCTGGGCATTACGCACGTTTTGTTCTGCTATAGTGATCTGGTTCAGAAGGTTCTGCAGGTTCCTGTAGGTTTGACGCACCGTCTGAATAATAGTGTTCCTCTGGTCGTCGTAATTAACCTGCTGAGTTTCAATGCTTGTCTGTGAAGCTTTAATTCTTGCCTTACGTTCGCCCCAGTCGAAAATAGGGATCTGTAAAGTCAAGGCAACCTGCTCATTATCAGCCGGTGAAGCATACACTTTTGTAAAATCCTGGTTGTCTCCCAATAGCCCAACGGATAAAGAAAGGTTTCCCTGGAATGAATTGAATGCCATGGTCTGAGTAAGACTTTGTTTAGCATTTTCGATGCTTATTTGCCTCTGCCTTAGTTCCATGCGGTTATCAAGGGCCAGTTTGATCGCCTCATCAAGATTTACCGGAACTGAATCCACCACAGGATCGGCTAATACACTTACTTCATTATATATATCCATGCCGATGAGCATCTTGAAATTATCCTTGGCATTATCAAGCGTAACTTTGCCATTTTCCCACGATGACTTGCTGGAGGCAAGGTTAAGTTCAGCCTGATACAGCTCCTCAAGCCTTGACAAACCGCCCTCAACTTTGTTCTTGATGATTTCGAAATTCTTTTTCTGATTATTATATTCATCAAGCGAAATCTGGAGCCTCATCTGCTGATTGTAAACAGTGTAAAACTGCTGGGTCACTGACTTCTCCAACTGCAGCATCTGGATGTTGTAGTTAAGCTGTGAATTCTCAAAAGACAATTGCAGTGTATTCAATTCCAGCTTCATCTTGTTATATGTAAACAATGGCTGATCATATTGCAACCGTACGTTATTATTGAATTTCTTCGTGATGTTATCGTATTTTTCAATACTACTCTGCTGCCAGAACAATGAGTTCGACAATGTAACTGTTCCGTCAGTCCACGGCAACCTTTGGCTGATATTAAAGTTACCGGCACTTTTCAAGTTCTTGGTTGTATAAAACTCATTATCAAGAGCATAAAAAACCCTGTCGTTACTATAACTTAATGGGGTCGTATTAATCCTGAAATTTGCCTTATAAGATGCTTCTGTGGCTTTCAACAATTGTTGTTGCTGCACAAGATTCAGTTCAACAATCTTGATATCAGGACTGTTTTTTGCTGCAATCAACAATGCATCCTGTAATTTAACCAGCTGCTGCGCCCACGAAGTACCTGAGAAAACCAGGCCTAGAACCAGGGCGATTAGTAACGTTTTCTTATTCATAATTTATTGAGGTTTATCTAATAGTCTTCAGTCTTCAGTTTACAGTCTTCAGTCTCCAGTCTTCAGTCTTCAGTCGACTGTCGACTTCCTACTGCTGTTTAACCCATTTTACGGCATCAGCCACTACAGTTTTCCCGGTATTTTTATCATTCATGGAAACCTTTGCCGTATCTGCACCAAAATAGAATGATCCGAGTTTGTTCCAACCGGTTTCTGCTGACTTCAGGGCAATCGTAATATCCTCCTTACCTTCGGAATGGAATACTGTAAAATGGTATTCGTCTGCAATTTCAGGCATATTGCCCATCCCACCACCAGTGCTGCCTCCGGTCGGGCGCGCTCCGCCCCCACCGCCGCCTCCACCCATCCTCATACTCATACGGGCAAGGTTCGGACTCATGAAAGTATATACATCATAGAAGCCCGGCTTTTGGATAATTGTTTTCCATTGTACTGAAATATCACCTTCACCAGATTTCATATAAACAGCAGACCTGACAAAATCGCCATAGAAGCCTGACTGAATAATCGGAGTCCAGAATGTCGGAGGTCTCCATGAACGCATGCTCTCATATGGTACGTTCGGATTTTTCGCATTAATCTTTAACCATTTCACCATCCGGCTTACCGTTGCAGCGCCTACCATGGAGAAGCCGGTATCTTCATTATCAACAACAATCTCACCGGGTTCGCTCATAGTTAAAATAAGGGGAACATTTTTCATGCCCTCCATCGGCTCATACCCTTTGATCTGTTCAAGCTTTGGAAAAGGGTAGCTGATATTATTTGGCAAATTGGTTGATATCATTGTATTTACAGACATAGCCCTTGGCTGGTCATCGAGTACATAGCCAATTTGAAAGGCTGACCCGGCAGGAACTACGAGGAATTTATCCGTAGCAGCATTTCTGCCTGCCAGAGCAAAACTGGCACCGCCTCTGCCACCACTTCCTCCACGCATGCCCATTCCACCACGGCCACCTGCACGAAGAGTAATCTGTACCAAACCACTCTCCTTTGATGGATTGGAAACATCATAAAGCAATTGGTAACGCGTGCGGTCATCCTGCTGAACTTCAATAACCCGAACATGGCCGATAAGATATCCCGGCAGCTGATCTGTATTGAACCACCTATTCGCTAATGAATCAGCATCAAAATTAAACTTTGATTTAAAATCAGCAGTAAAATCCTCAAAATCAATGGTCTTATATTGCGACTTAGCGATTTCCTCCAGGATAAATGGCATAAATTCCACCGACCCTGCAACTGCTTCGAGGTAGGTAAAGAAATATTTTCCCTTTGCATCTATCACCTGGCGCAAAGCCAGATTATCCATATCCGTGCTAAGCAGTTTTTTAAATGATTTCTTCTGCAACTCAACATTAGCTTGTTCAGCAGCACTTAAACCGCTGGTCCCCATTCCAAATCCACCCATTTGAGTATCGCCGGTATTACTTAAATAAGATTCCAAAGCGATATTAAGAACCGGATACTGATCCGATCCCAGATGATTAACAAAGGTGAAAAAGTTTGGGAAAAGCGAGAACTTCTTGTCTGTATCTGTCGACATCGACGGGCCGTTCATATTAAACGACATTCGATTGTCGGAAGCGCCGGGTTGAAAATTCTCTGATATAAAATTCCGGAGTACCCGAAGCTGAACTTCCTTTTCTGACAGGGATTCTTCTCTTTCTTTTGCACTCCGCTTAGATTGCCGCAGTTCCTGTGCAAATCCTGAACGGCTAAGCATACCACCCATTTCCGGCAGGAAAACCATCTCGGGCTGCAGGAAGTCGCGATTTTTGATCCACAACCTTGAATACGCATAAAATTGGGCAGGTACCTCAATCAACCGGAGTCTTGGATAAGCATATTTTAATCCGAGCCTGCGTTCAAGATCCTGCTTCATATCCCCAATAAACTTTGGAAGTGTATCGGATATGGAGTCCAGGACTTTAGTAAAATAATCGTGATTCTTAACGATATTCAATTCAAAATCAACTCCTCCGGCCTTTAAGGTTGCAGGCTTATAGGCACCAATAACAAGGGTCATCCCTGATAAAGGTTTTTCCGGACTAAACACCCAACTGCTTCCCGACTGGTCCATTTTCCCCTGCATGATCGGCTGGAGACCATTCTTGGTTTCCACAGTTGCCTTGAACTGGGTAAAGTTCCAGGTTGGCAAAACCGAAATGGTTGAACCATGAAGTACTCCAGGTAAAGGATACCATGCACTTTCAGGGGTTAATAAAACATATTCCGGTTCCAGAATAGCAAAACGCTTCCGAATTGCGATCAGGAAATCTGGTCCCCATTTCTCAACAGCCTGCTCGGCTTTGATATCCAGGTTGCATACACGTTCATCGATATTGCCCTTATAAATAAATTCGGTCTGAACACTTTGACCGGAACCAAGGGCTTCAGGCAACGTGACCAAAACCAGATGGTCTTTCCTGTCGAAAGAAGCTTTTGCCCCGTTGATCATCAGCTCTTCCAGCTTTAATCCCGGATTTAATGTAAAAACCGTTTTGGAGATGCTCTCATGAGTCTTATTTACAAACGACATTTTCGCATCCACACTGATAGTCCGGTTGTTATGCTTAATAGTGAGATCGGCAGTTTCTGAGCTCAGGACAGGAATCTTAAAATTCTGATCGTTAAGCTTGATCATCTCTGACCTGTAGGAAGTATCGTGGGCAGTGGTACCGGCATAAGTAACAATTCCGACGATTGCTCCAACACCTAATGTCAGGGTAAGAATCCACGATAGGGAAGAATGAAACTTCGACTGTGGAAGTCGTTTCATCAAAAGTATGCTTCCGGATATGAATGACAGCCCCAGCATTAAATATATGCCCCTCTGCAATAATAGTCTTGCTTCAAATCCAAAGCCTATCATATCTGAATGGACCATGGGCAAACGGAACCCCTGATAGTCAAAGATAAAATCGAATTTATCTTTTCCGAAGAACATCACCATTCCGGTATATCCCAATAGGATCACCAGCGCAATAGCCTGGTTTTTCAGCAATGACATCACCATGAATGATAATCCCAAAATAAAAATCAGGGAGGGAATACTGATGATCAGAGGGTAATAAAAATAAGCCATCCAGTCGACTGTAACATCGCCCATGATCAAGTTGATTATCACGGCAAGAAGGAGGACCAAAAGATTCAAAACCAGGAAAACTGTCAGGATACCAATGGTCTTCCCCCATATATAATCCCAGTTACTCATGGAGCGCGTAAAAATAACTTCAGAAGTATCCAGTTTTTTGTCTCTTTTCAGAAAGTCCAATGCCAGAAACATGGCAATAAAAGCCTGCGTAAGGCTAAGAATAAGAATATTGAAATAAGGTATGTTGGAGGCAATTGCCTTAATTGCCCAGTTTCCGCCGTTATCATTTAGTACATTGATGTTCATCACTAGAAGCACCAATAATATCAAACCGGTAAATATTCTGAAGAACCAGCTTCTGAAAAGCACCAGCATTTCAAACCATGCAATTGTTCCGATAATTCTGATAGTTTTCATGATCAATACAATTCTTGCGGTTGATTTAATACCAGTTCCATAAAATAGACATAAGCATGCTCGAGGTTCGGTTCAATTGGAACTGAAGGATAATTACCCGTATGCTCAGCCACTACCTGAACATCCCAACCATTAATGGAAGGAATGGTAGAAATTACATTATATTTTTCTTTAACATCCTCAAACTCACGGTTTGAGACATTCATCTGAAACACATGGCCCCTGGCTTGGGCAACCAGATCATCCGGTGCTCCGTTAAAAACCAGTTTGCCCTTTTCGAGCAGTGCCATGCTGCGACAAGTACTGGATATATCTCCGACGATATGGGTCGACAGGATGATAATCATCTCTTTCTCTGTCATTTTAGAAAGTAAATTCCTGAACCTGATGCGTTCATCTGGATCAAGACCTGTCGTAGGTTCATCAACAATTACGATTTTTGGATCACCAATCAGTGCCTGGGCTATGCCGAGGCGCCTTTTCATACCCCCTGAAAGCTTACTGGCACTCCGGTCGCGGGCTTCAAAGAGCCCCACCTGTTCAAGCATCCGCTCCACCTCACTGTTCCGGACTGATCTTTGCTTGAGCCCGGCCAACCGGGCTGAATAGTCGAGAAACTCCCACGTACGGTATTTGGCAAAAAACCGGAAATCCTGAGGCAGATAACCCAGCAAAGTCCTTACCTCCTTACGATTCTTCTGCAAGTCCATCCCATTCACCAGCACTCTTCCGGAGCTTGGTTTCATAAGCGTTACGAGTATCCGCATTAATGTTGATTTACCAGCTCCGTTGGGGCCAAGTAACCCGAACATGCCATCCTCAATGACGAGGTTGATGTCGGATAGGGCCTTGTTGCCTCCCTTGTAAATCTTGTTCAGGTTTTCTATTCTGATTTCCACGGTTTAAAGTGATTTAGCTTTTGGATAAAGATATACCCTTTAGGTTTAAAACCGGAGGTTGTTAAAAGATGTTAAAAGGAAAGCCACAACGGACAGACCATTGCGGCTTTCAAAATCCACAGGAAAGGAAAACCTACTCCTTCGTGTCTTTTTTCTCGAGGTTACGACCCATGTAATAACCAGCTATCAGACCAGTGCCACCAAAGACAAAGATGATTCCGAAAACCAATAATGGGTAAATCCGGTGGTCAACAGTGTCATTAAAAAATATTGACACCACCATGCCGATGCCGATGCCGATAAACAGCATACCAGCTTTCAGGGTAAACTTAAACCCTGAAGAGCTGCCACCACTTACAGGTTTTGGCAAGCGAACGGATGAAAAGAGTGCCGGATCGACGCCCTTTTCAATCATTGCCATTCTTTCGCGATTCCTGGTTGTAATATACAAATAGAAAACCCCGAAAATAGTGAGGAAGAAAACGATAAATACAAGTGTTGGTCCCATGATGTTGAAGTATTAATTTCCCTTATGACGCAGCTTGAAAAAATCGGTTACACCTTTGTAACCAGAAATTGCTTTTTCGCGTCTAAGTAACGAATGCACGAAATTAACGATACAGAATGCATCCGGATGATTCTCCGGGGTGAAAAAGCTTATTTTGGATTTCTGGTAAAGAAATATGAAGATAAAGCTTACAGCCTTTGCTACAAGATCCTGAGAGACAAGGAAGAGGCGCGTGATTCGGCTCAGGATGCCTTTATCAAGGCCTATGAAGCCCTTCCCGGGTTCCGGCTTGATTCTCAGTTTTCGACCTGGTTTTACCGGATAATATATAATACCTGCCTGAGCAAGATCAGAAAGGACCGCTTGGATACCGGCTATGAACCAGATGATGCTGTCTGGAACAAATCAGGTAATGACAATGAGGCGATCAGAAATCTTGATCAGGAGGATATGAGGGAAATGCTGTCAAAAGCATATGGTGTGCTCAATCCAGATGAGGTATTTCTGGTTGAACAGTTCTACCGGGAAGAGTGTTCTATTGAAGAATTATGTATAATGACCGGGTTGAGCCAGAGCAACGTGAAAGTTAAATTATTCCGGGCTCGCCAAAAAATGCACGGACAGATCAAATCAGTATTAAAAGAGGAGATTCATATATGGCAAACAAAATGATTTCAGAGGAAGATCTTAGGGACGATTTCCTTTCTGCTATGGTCAGATCAGAGGAGCCAATCCGGGCACCGGAAGGATTCATGGACGGCATTATGAGTCATATCTCCAAAGTCCCGGCTGTGTCAGCGATCAAGCCTTATCAGCCGCCAATCTGGTTGAAATGGGGCATCCCCGGAACAATTATTTCTTTACTGATAGCAGCTCTTATCTGGGCACCGGAAAAAAATACATCTCAGACGGATAAAGGACTTTCTGCAGTAACCGAAGCCTTTAATTCCATGAGTTCGTGGTTTTCCGGATTGCACCTGAATATTGATTTTCCACAACTGAATATCCCTTCAACCATCACCTGGATTATTGGCGGGGGGATTCTGCTGACCTGGGGATTTCTTTTTCTGAACCGGTTCCTGGAGAAAATGGCTCGCAGAGACAGATAACCGGAATGGATGTATAATCGGTAGAGACAGGTAATCGGTAGAGACGGATAATTATCCGTCTCTACGCCTTTTTACTTCGGGGCCATTCGATATAGCACTACCGCTATTGCCGAATAAACAAAGTTCGGAAGCCATACTGCCATAAAGGGTGTTAACATGTTGG
>CAIXHD010000361.1 GCA_903919065.1 uncultured Bacteroidota bacterium | reverse complement strand
TCGCGCCTGCTGCGTTAAACGAAACAAGGGCCTGCCTGAAGTCGGTGTACACCTTGGCCATTCCGGCCGAATCGCCTGGTTCTGATGTCAGCCTGATATAGCCGTACCCGCAGGGCTGAAGAATTTCAGAGGATACCGTAGACCCGGATGCAATGGGCAGCAGGGAGGTCTGGTCGAATGTGGCATAGTGGTCATCCACAGCTGTCATTTCCGCCGTAATTGGCTCGGAGGTCCCGCGGTTAAGAAATTTAATTTTCATGGATTTCCCGACGGGGGCCCTGCCGATGAACCGGAACTGATTCAGTTTTTTCGATTCACGGGTGGCCGGATTTGCCTCTGCCCACCCTGTTGAAACAGTATCCAGCACATCCTTCACCGGCTGGTCATTCACCTCGAGGATTTCCGTTCCGAATTGCAAGTTGGCCAATGCTGCCGGCGATCCCGGGTTGACCAGGCGGGCAACGATGCGACCGTCATCCAGCCTGACCAGGGCAAACCCGTAGCTTCCCCCGATCTGCTGATAACGTGCAAAGGCCTTGTGGTCGTCCCACCCTGCGCCCCGGACTGAAACATGACCGTCGGGTATTGAACCAACATATTCGCGCAAGGCAAGATAAAAGGCATTGGTATCATTCACAGTTCCGGCATCGACAATTTTGGGTCTGATGCGGTTGTTTATGGTCTCCCAGTCGACGGCTTTCCATTCGGAGAAGGCATAATAGAGCCGCACCCGCTGATGCATGGAATCGTAGGCTGCAATAAAACCATTTGATTGGGAAAACAGTGCCGACAGGCCGGAGAAAATCATGAGGAATGTCAGGGTATATCTTCTCATAACCGGTAGGTTAAAGGATAACAACCGCTAATTTACAACAAACCGATCATTCAGGATTTTTTTTGTTTTTGAGATGGAATAGTTCCAGTCAAAAACCGACCGCTTGTTGCTTATGGCAGGGCCCGGGGTGAGGGTATGCATTGACCCAAAATCGCGTAAACACGCGATTTTATTATGATTATGAAGATTTGCATTTCTAAAACTTCAACTGTCCTGAAAAAACATTAAAATGAAATTGCAAGTATATTGCTGATATGTAATGAATTAACTAAATGACCCTGGAATTGGCTCTTTATTTGTATTTATTGGTATGTCTATTGCTTGTTAATTTTTTCACAATTTTTTATAATGGCGTTTTTCGGAATCCGGACCAACTACTCTGTATCTAATTGCTGGTTTAATTTATTTCCTTCTCTTGCGAATACTGCAGGCCCAAAGGGTTCAAATTTTATTGGCTCGATATTCCCCGGAAATTTTCTCCCGATACATTCAAAAACTCATATTTTCATGAAAAGACTACTGCTCTTTTTATCAGCCATGGTGCTGGCTGTCACGCTCAGCGCCAACAACACTTCCTTCAGCAACGTGAGCCTCACCGGCAAAAATACAGGCAGTCAGTACATCCTGGTGCAGTTCGACATCTCATGGGAAAATTCCTGGAGGAGCTCTTCAGCCCCGAACAACTGGGATGCTGCCTGGGTGTTTGTAAAGTACCGGGTAGCCAGTGGAGCATGGCAACATGCCTGGCTGAATGAAAGCGGGCATACGGCGCCATCAGGCAGTACGATAGATCCTGGTTTACTCACTCCCGGCGCAGCCTTTAACGCCAGTACCAATCCTGGCCTTGGAGCATTCATCTACCGCAGCGCCGACGGTAC
>CAIXHD010000360.1 GCA_903919065.1 uncultured Bacteroidota bacterium | reverse complement strand
GATGAGGGCTTATCGGCTGCCCGACGGGCAGTACCGGATCGAAGAGGACGGTAAGCCCGTGCTTCAGTATAATTATCAGACTGTATACGAGAAAGATGTGATCCGGTTCAACGACGAGCTCAGGGAGAAGCCGGTTGAAGGGGAAGTCAGCGGCAGCTACCGCGACGAATACATCAGCCAGCATCCGGGAGTCCCGAAGGATACCCTGGTGACTACCAACATTTATGCTGTACCGCGGAGCGACTATATTCATCCGCTGTTTGGACTGCAGGGCGAGACTCTCACGCGCGACTGGCCCATCGACGGAGAACCGCATCATCGCGGAATCTGGTGGGCCTGGCCCGAGGTCAGGTATGGTTCACTCCAGGGGGATCTCTATGCTCTCCAGCGGATCTTTGCCCGGCCAACCGGTAAGGTCGATCTGGTCAACAGTCCTGATTATGCCCAGATAGCTGCTGAAAATCGCTGGATGTGGGAAGATAAAAAGCCGATCGTGGTTGAAAATTCGGTCATCCGGGTTTATGCAGCTACCACCGATAAAAGAATCATTGATATCACTATTCGCCTTACCGCTCTGGAAGACAGCATCTCTATCGCCACTCGGCAAACCAATAGCTACGGCTGTTTTAATATCCGGATGCAATCGCCGCAATCACAGAGCCTCACACATTTTACTGATCAACCGGGGACTTCAACGCTCCGGTCGTGGTCCGATCTGAGTGGAACTTTCCGGGATGCCGGATCCCCGTCGGGGTTATCCATCCTGCAGTATAAAGGTAATCCGGACTATCCCGGACCCTGGGTTGAATATCCCAACCTGGCCTGGGTGCAGCCCGCATTTCCCGCGCACGGCACCCGCTATCCGCTGGTGAAAGGTCAGCCGCTGGTGCTGCGATACAGGCTGGTAATTCATAACGGCGCAAAACCGGATGATGCAGTGACCGCCGTATGGTGGGACGAATACCATCAACCTTCGGCACCGCTGTTTCAATTTGATCCATCGAGAAAATAAAATCATAAACCTATGAACTACAACGAAAAACAAACGGTTTACTCGCGGAGGCAATTCATGAAAACAACCGGAATAGCTTCCCTGGCAGCCCCGATGGTACTGGGTTCCGCTTCTGCGCAAGGAAAAAGAACCATTGGCCCGAACGACAAAATCAACCTGGGTATTATAGGGTGCGGCTCAATGGGCACCGGCAATCTCAATGCAGCGCTTATGCATCCGGATGCCGTTCTGGTGGCTGCCTGCGATGTGTGGAAAGAACGTCTCGACCCGATAGTGACCAAACATAAGTGCAAAGGCTATTCGGATTACCGCGACCTGTTAAAACACCCCGGCCTCGATGCTGTTATCATTTCCACGCCCGCCCACTGGCATGCCCTCCAGGCTGTAGATGCCGCCAAGGCCGGGATCGATATCTACCTGCAGAAACCAATGGCCATACATTTCGGTGAGGCAGTAGCTATCCGGAATGCCGTCAGGAAGCACAATATCATCTGTCAGGTGGGAACCCAGATTCACGCCAGCGATCATTACCGACGGATGGTTGAACTGGTGCGATCGGGTAATCTGGGAAAAATCAGTGCTGTCCGGACTTTCTTCGTCCACAACGAAGCTCCAAACGGGGTGTCACACGGGGCTAATACCGACAAGATACCCGACGGGCTAAACTGGGACATGTGGGTGGGACCCGCCCGCATGCAACCCTTTAATCCTTTTCTCACGAAGGATGCTTTTTATCACTGCTTCTGGATGGATTTCAGTGGTGGCTGGACACCCGGAATGGCGCCACATATTACAGACCTTCCAATCTGGGCTCTCGAACTGGGCTTTCCCACAGAGATATGTGCCACCGGCGGTCGGTTTATCCTCAACGACGACAGTGATGCTTACGATAATCATGAGGTTATCTGGCGGTATCCAGGTTTGACCATGAGTTGGATGCACTCATCGACAAACAGTTATGGATTTGATTTTTTGAAAGGGAAAGAGAGTCAGAGGAGGTTGGGAATTTATTTCCATGGAGTTAACGGCACGCTTCTCACCGATTACGACAAACATCAGATCCTTCCTGAAGGAACTCGGATGGACGGTATGCAAACTCCGCCACAGACCATTCCCTCTTCTCCCGGACATGAAATCGAATGGCTGGATTGTGTCAAATCAAGAAAACAGCCTTCCTGCAATCCTGATTATCATATCAAAGTTGATGGTCCGATTGAATTGAGTGTTCTGGCCATGAAGCTCGGCCGGTCGATACAGTTTGACCCTGTAAGAGAGATGATTATTGGAGACCCGGAAGCCACGCGACTATCTATCCCTGAGTATAGGGATCCGTGGAAATTTCCGTGGGAATATTTGTAGGGGAATTGAAGGAGAGATGGAGGAGAAAAAGAAGATATTCCTGGTAACCATGCTTTCGAGTAGCTTGAAAGGATGTTTTAGCAAGAATAACTGCTTAACTGCGGAATAGCTTATGCGGCTTTTGCAGTTAATCCAATAGCTTCAGCATACTTCAGATAGGTCTCAACAGAAGCTACTACTATTCTTGCTTCAATTGCAAGAAGTTC
>CAIXHD010000359.1 GCA_903919065.1 uncultured Bacteroidota bacterium | reverse complement strand
TACCCAAAGGAGCCTTTGCAGAACGTTTCCGTTTTGTTTCAGCGGCATCCTCGGTACCTGCAGGCATTGATTGGACCATTCTTGATCAGGAGCTTCCCGATGGAGCAATTCCTGCTGTTGCAGACCAAACGGTTATTCAGTGGGGTCTGGGACTTAAAACCGGGGATATATTGAAATACAAAGCAGAAAATGGGGATACGGTCAATATTATTCTCGTTGGAGGGCTCGCCAATTCTATTTTTCAGGGAAACATCATGATCTCCGAGAGTCAGTTTATCCGGCATTGGCCTTCGGTGAGCGGCACAAACATTTTTCTTGTATCCGCTGATCCGGTTAATGCAGAAGTTGTTGAGAGTGATATCCGGCGTGTTTTCCGGGATTACGGCACCGACCTGAAATTTACGGCCGACAGGCTGGCGGAATTCAACTCAGTGGAAAATACCTATTTGTCTATCTTCCTTGTGATGGGCGCACTGGCAATGCTGTTGGGCACTATAGGCCTGGCAATAATACTGGTCCGCAACCTTCAGCAACGCCGCCCGGAAATAGCGCTTCTTCGGGCAACCGGTTTCAGCCGCTTTCGGATTTTGAGGCTCATAGCGGGTGAATATTCCGTCCTGCTTTTTTATGGAACAATTGCCGGCGGACTTTCCTCACTGGTTTCCGTAATTCCGGGATTCATTAATCCATCGGGGGAAATTTCCATTCTCTACCTGATCTCAATTCTGGCAATACTGCTGTTAAACGGATTTTTCTGGATTCTTGCACTGGGTTGGAGTTTTGTCAGGAAACCAGGATTGGTCGAGAGCTTAAGATCAGAATAACTACTTAACCTATAAGGCTGTGAGATAGTGTTTTAAAATCCTTGCCAGTGCATCCCGGTCGATCGGCTTGGTAATAAAATCATTCATTCCCGCTTTGAGACATTTCTCCCTTTCTCCTGTAATAGCTCCGGCAGTGAGCGCTACAATCGGAATCCGGCTCCCACTTATCAGTTCATACTTCCGAATCTCGATCGTCGCTTCGATTCCGCTGCGTTCAGGCATCTGAACATCCATAAGTATAAGGTCCGGATTTAATGAAATTGCCATATCGATGGCCTCAGTGCCGCTTTTTGCTTCCAGAACGTTGGCCGAGGGTATCATTTGCCTGATTAATGTTCTCGCTAAAACCCTGTTTAAGGCAACATCTTCAGCAATCAGCACCACTGGTGACCGCCCACCTGAAATATCAATGGTTAAGTCGAGCAGGTTCTTTTTGGGTTTTCTTGAAATTTCAACCGGCTGATTCTGGATGCAACTCAGGTAGGCGAATAATTCCATGCTTTTGACCGGTTTTGACAGGAAGAATCTTAGTTCCAGTTTCTTGCCTTCTTCATGTACCGAATTATCCTCCGATGAATTATGCATCAAAATAATGGGCTGAACTGCCGGGGTCAGAGCAAATTCCTCCCGCATCATTCTGATTGTTTGAATCCCGCTGGGATATGGCATATCGTTATCAACCAGGATCACATCAAAAGGATCTGAATTCTCCAGGCGTTCCCGGGCAGACTGGCAACTATTCAACCCCGTGAAATCGATTCCCCAGCTTTTGAAGGTTTCGCCCAGAATCCGGAGACAATTTACATTATCATCAACGACAAGAACTCTTGAAATATTTGCCAGATTGGAGCAGTCGGGTTTCTCCCCCTCCTCAAAATTAGTCTCCAAAGTAAAATAGAAATTTGAACCTTTGCCTTTCTGACTGGTGATCTCAATCTCACTCCCCATTTTTCCGGCCAGCATATTTGAAATAGCCAACCCAAGACCGGTTCCACCGAATTTGCGTGTTGTTGAGGTATCTGCCTGACTGAATGCCTTAAAAAGAAGCTTCTGCTGATCTTCGCTCACTCCAATACCCGTATCCCTGACCGAAAAACAAAACGCTCCGGAGGTTTTATCCTTGGGTACAAAGGTGATTTTCATTTCCACTTCACCAGTTTCGGTGAATTTTACAGCATTGCCTAACAGATTAACCAGAATCTGTTTCAAACGCATGGGATCAACGACAGCAAATCGCGGCACATCCTGCTGAATATTCAGAAGTAGTTCAAGTCCTTTTTTGGAGGCGTGATACTTAATAATATCGGTAGTTTGTTCAACCAGTTCAATGATATCGGTTCTTATAAAATCGAGCTCCATTTTTCCGGCTTCTATTTTGGAAAAATCGAGTATATCATTGATGATGCCCAGCAATGCATGGCCCGAGGTATTTGCATTTTCAGCGTACTGCTTTTGCATCTTATTGAGCGTAGTTTTCAGGAGAAGGTCGGTAAAGCCGATGACACCATTTAGTGGCGTACGGATTTCATGGCTCATGTTGGCAAGAAATTCCGATTTTGCCTTACTCGCAGCATCTGACTCCAGTTTGGCGAGCACAAGAGTTTCTTCGGTATTCTTCTGTTCGGTAATGTCCCAGTTTGTCCCGACCATTCTCAACGGCTTGCCATTTTCATCACGTTGCACGGTGGCGAGGGCCCTGATAGTATGGATAGAACCATCGGGCCAGAGAACCCGGAATTCCGTATTGAATTCTTTTTCTCCGTTTATCGCCATCCGTATTTCCTTATCGGCCATGGCAGAATCTTCGATGAATAAACCGGAAAGCCAGGTATCATATGCAACACTGAATTCATCCTGACGGACTCCATAAAGTGCGAACATCTGCTCGTCCCAAATGAATACATTATTGACCAGGTCCCAGTCCCATACCCCAACACCACCGGCACGAACCGCCAAAGCAAGGCGTGTAGATAATTGCTTGAGGCTGTCTTCTGCCAATTTGCGCTCAGTGATATCGTGGGTGATACCAACAATGCCAGTAATTTTACCATTCCTGTCGAGCAGCGGCACCTTTGAACACAATAACGAATGGAGTTTTTCCTCCTTGTCAATCAGGGTTCCTTCGGTATTCAGGATCGGCTTTATATTCCTGATCACATATTCATCTTGTTCCAGGGAATTTTTTGCTTCAACTTCAGGCAACAGTTGAAAATCCGTTTTACCGATTATTTCCTCTTCCGAGGTTTTTCCTGAGAACTGAACCTCTTTGGGATTTGCAAAAATTTTACGTCCTGAGATGTCCTTTACGTAAACGGCATCAGGTATCAAATCGAGAATGGTGCGGAAGAGTGCACGTTCATCATGCAATGCTTCCTCCATATGAACCCGCTCCTCTATCAGCCTGATCAGAGAGTCGAAAAGATATTTGCTATCCGCCGGGATATTTTCACTTTCAACTAATCCTCCTTGGCCGGCCTGAGTAAGTGCAAAAATGGCTTCTTGTATTTTGTCAATGGTTTCCTTTTGAGCCTCAGTGTCCTTCTTTTGCTTGAGAAATGCATCACGAAGCTCCTGGGAACTAATCTCTATTGAGTTTTGGAGCAGTTGAGTATCATCATCAAAATTGACATATGTTTCATTAATCTCCTGAATAAAACCCTTCAGTTCCTCCGGAAGATTTTCCACTGACCCGAAATGTCGCTTTAGTTGGCGTGCAAGTAATTTATTCAGTTTGGTTTCCATCGGGATCGCGGGTTAAACTTCCTTAAACAAGGTAATTGTCATAGTTTGGTTATGAAGTTCACAATGCTGCTCGAAAGGTTTTGTCGGGCTTATTTCGCCATAGGAATAGAATCCGGTTATGGTGGTATCATTACCAAGCACCTCCCGTATAACTTCCAGCTCCTCTTCTACCTTTTGTTTCAAAACAAGCTTTCTGCCTACACAACTGATAAGAACCGCAAGGTCAGGATCTGAATTCCGGAGGCTTACCCTTGACATTTCTGCAGCATCGCTTGCACCATCGATCAACCGGTTTGCATTGGCCTTCATAAGCCGTATATTTTCACCCTGGGGAATATCGCCGGCAAATACCATGCTTCCATCCGCTTCATTAATTGATAATACGGTACGGACAATGGCTGTTTCTGAGTTATTAGGGCGAAAACTAATCGGAAACAACAAAGCTGAGGCCGGTAAATCGGCCACATGGACTCCGAGGTATTTTTTATATAAGTCCAGTGCTGGCTGACCATCAACTTCATAAAGAATATTTCCTTTTGATCGGGTAACCTCCCGGTCCACCCCAAAAGAATCCCATCCACCAACAGATCCGTATCCAATCTTTAAGTGATGACCATAAAAACCAATCGCCAGTACCAGGTTTTTCTCACCTGCCCGATTATGAACAATCACGGTTTCAGAGAAATTTGCCTGATCACCAGCCAACCCTCCGGTTACTGAAATTCTGTTATTCAGCTTATCGTTAATGCCATTTGTTAATTCACTCCCATTTATATTCAATCCCTCAGATAGGATCATGATATGCACAAGGCCCTCTTTATCGAGTCTTTCCGCGAGATTATGACCAACTTTGGTACTATCGTCCATGGAATCGACCTGTTCTCTGGCTATTTCGATTTGTGTATTCTCAAACCATACAGCCGTGCAAATGATGTTATTGTTGTACACCTCCTCGTTGAAGATCTCGCCGGAAGTTGAACAACCTACAACTTCCGCAAGAGGATACAGACTCCTGACGTAATCAATGTGCAACTGATTTTTCAGCAGGTCTTTATGCCCGAACAAGAAAACCAATTTCGCCAGGTTACCCAGATGATTGTCACTCTTCTTAACCCAGCCCCGGGCTTCGGAATAAATGCTTTGCTCGGTTTTCATAATGTTGGAGAAAAACAAGTTTAACGAAAATTACTAACACATCTGCAAGATGTTAATTTACATTATCTTTAGCAAAAGTGAGATTTTCAAACCATAATTTCGTTTCAGAAGCATGGAAAATTTAATCAATCGGAAAGCTATTATGGATTTCACTGATATCATTCTTGCGGGCCGTAAAAAAGAAGGTGAGGAATTAACAAATAAGTTATTAGATACCGGAACAGGCATCTTCAACATATATGAGAATTTGTTTAAGGATTCCTTGTATGAAATAGGCTTATTATGGGAGATGAATAAAATCTCTGTAGCCGCTGAACATATCGCCACAGCCACTGTTGAGGGGCTCATGAATGATCTCTATCCAACTTTACCGCATACAAAGCTGAATAACCGAAAGGTTGTTCTTGGATGCGTTGAAAACGAATTACACCAGGTTGGAATAAAAATGGTCGGCGATGTTTTTGAATCGCTGGGCTGGGAAACCTATTTCCTGGGTTCAAATAATTCAAATGATGCCCTTTTGAACTATATTGAATTGGTGAAACCGGATATGGTAGCAATTTCACTGAGTGTTTATTTTAATATGGCCACGTTTATTGGCCTGCTGAATAAAATAAATCTTGCGTTTCCATCGCTGCCGGTTATTGTTGGTGGTCAAGCATTCAATCATTTAGACGTTAATAGACCTGATGGCATTGAGTTAAGCCAATACCATCCAGGCACCAAATATTACAGCAACCTTAGAACTCTGGAAGCGGCATTAACTGCCTCTTATCTGAGTTGAAAAAAACAAAACCAAATGGACAGATCTCAACTTATAGAAACCACCGGTGGCCTCAAGTCAGTCTCCAGGGAGAGCCTTGAGGAATTAAGTGCCAAACGTGAATCCTTGGTCAAACGACTAAATGAAGTCATGCTGGCCAGGCCGGATATTATGAATCTGGTTGGTGAAGAGAATCTCGAGATGATGAAAGACAACCATGCCAACCATTCCCGATTCATGGAATCAGTGTTCACGAATTTTAATGCTGAAGTATTGGTTGATACGGTTTTATGGGTTTTTCGAGCCTACCGGACGCGAGGATTCAGTTCCGCTTATTGGGCAGCCCAACTGAATAACTGGATTGTTTTATACAGTCAGACATTAACAAAAAGCTGTTTCACAGAGATATATCCATTCTATACCTGGATGCAGATTCATATTCCTGAATTTGTCAAGCTTTCAGACGAGAAACTTGAAGGTAACTTTCCCCTTCATTAATAATCCTGATGAAATCACCACCTGAATTCCTGAATGAATTTCAAGGCCTGGATGGCCCGCTAACAGGATTTCTAGCTAATAGCAAATCAGTTGTAATTGGGTTATTCAACCATTCTGGCACCCTTCTTTATTCAAATGCCGGCCTGAATCAATTTATTCACCTGTCCGGGCTGAAGGATTCTCCATCAAGTGCATTAGTAAATCCGGATTGGAACAAAATATCGTCCATGGTTGGATCGGGAAGTGTTTTTCAAGGCAAACTTACCCTTGGCAATCAACTGAATAAAAGCTACTCATTCGATGCAGAGATATTCAACCTTGCCTCTGGAATCCTTTTGGTCGGAGAAGCAGATGCAGAAGAACTTTTTTCGCAAAACAGTAAGTTGAGCCTACTCAATCAGCAGGTTAATAACCTCCAGCATCAACTTATAAAAGAGAAAAAGGCCCTGGAGCGGGCGCTGCATGACCTTGACGTTATGAACCAGGAAAAGAACAAGTACATTGGGATGGTTGCTCATGATCTGCGTAATCCTATCGGACTGGCCCAATCGTTTGCGCAGTTACTGGTGGAGAATTACTGCGAAAACACTTTTGAGGATAATAAAAAGCAACTGGAAATCATAGAAAAGAGTTGCTCTTTTTCCATCAACCTAATAACAGAAATGCTTGATATTTCGAAAATCGAGGCTGGAATATTAACCCTGCATTCTGGATCATTTGATTACATTGAATTTTGTAGGACAGTGGTTGCCAGGAACAGGATTTTTGCGAAAAAGAAAAATCAGGAGATCATTTTAACGACTGATCATGAATCTCTTATTCTTGAATTTGATCCTTATAAAATTGAACAAGTGCTTGACAATCTGATCGGAAATGCTTTGAAATTCAGTCAGCCAGGTCAGGAATTACGTGTAAATATTACACAGTCCGGGGATTATGTCAGAACCGAGATAATTGACCAGGGACAAGGTATGCCACCGGAGGAGTTAAACAATATCTTTCAGCCGTTTAATTCCGGTTCATCAATTCCAACCGGGGGTGAAAAAAGTTATGGCCTGGGCTTGGCAATTGTGAAAAGAATTCTTGACGCCCACAACGGGATTGTTAATTTTTTGAGCGAACCCGGAAAAGGCCTTGCTGTATTTTTTCAGTTGCCACTTTGAGACCGAGAGTTTTACTTATTATTGAATAAATCGCTGAAAAAATGAAAAAGTTGTTCCTATTATTGGTTTCGATTTTGTGTACCCTTTTATTAACGGTATTCGGACAATCAAATGGGATAAAGATTGACAAGTGGTTGGTTGCCGGGTCTTTCACTAATGACCTAACAAAAGATCTCTTAGGTTATCCATTTATAGATGAGGCAGCTGCCATCCCCGCTGACGGACAAAAAGCGGGTATTAATACCTGGAAAAAGGTGACGGCATCATTCGTCGATTTCACCAAGCAAAATTTCAAGCCTGTAACAGATTGTGCAGCATATGCCTTTACCTATATCTATGCTCCAACAGAAAAGCTGGCCACCATACGGTTTGGGTCCGACGATGGTGCTATTATCTGGCTGAACGGCAAGAAAGTCATGGAAAGACTGGTTAAACGCTCGCTCGTCGAAAACCAGGACACCCTGTTTATCCAGCTTGGCAAAGGTTGGAACCGCCTGCTGATCAAGGTGGACCAGGGCGCTGTTGGCTGGGAAATGATTTGCTCCATTACGGCCTCCGACATAAAAATCAGCCAGGATCGCCCGGATCCTGCAAGCCTGGCAGTAAACAAGGAATTGGCAATTAACCGGGTATGGATATCAAAAGTGGGAAAAGATAAATCCTCGCTCTCATTCGCTATCAGGAATGATGCGGCAATAGCAGTAGCCAATGTCCCCATTGAACTGGCTGATGCCAGTGCTGCAACTTCTGCAAATAAGTTTAAGGCCCGGGTCATCAAATTGCAAATGATCGATAGCTATTCCATTGCAAGTACCAGTTTCGATATGCCATTGAGCACCTTGTGTGAACTATTAAGCCATTCCGGAGCAGTGATCAGAATTTCCGGCAAGGGTGGGACCAATGAGGTTGCCATTGAACCGGAAATTGCCACCGAGTTGCTGATGCAAGCTGCCATGTCACCCGAAATTGCAGATTCCGAAATCATAAAATCAGCCACTGGCATTTCCTCCGCCATCATGATTTATGGCACAACGGCCGACTTTTCTGCCTTAGCTCAAACGGCTCTTGGGAAAATTGCAGCTGGCCGGATCACCGAAATAAAGCCGATCCTGGCATCCATTGAAACAAACGTTATTGCTGGCGCACCCAACATGAGGGGCGACAGTATTTATATTACAGGCCATGCACACATGGATATGAACTGGCTCTGGCCTTATAATGAGAGTGTAAAAATGTTCCAGGATAATTTCCGTCAGGTGATTGCTTTTATGGAACGATTTCCCGATTACCGGATGCTCCAGAGTCAGGCCACGATTTACCAGCATATCGAGCAGATCGATCCTCCGTTATTCGAAAAGGTTAAGAAATATGTTGCCGAGGGTCGATTTGAACTCGCCGGGGGAATGTGGACCGAGGGTGATTGCAACCTGACCGGCGGTGAAGCCCTTTGCCGTTCGCTCCTTTTGGGACAGAGATACTTCCTCGATAAATTTGGCAAAACAGCCCATGTAGGCTGGTTGCCGGACAATTTCGGACATATCTCCCAATTTCCCCAGATGCTGAAACTTTCGGGTATGGACTATTACTATTTCCACAGATGTGTTCCGTTCATCGGGCCGTTCTGGTGGACTGGCCCTGATTCTTCAAAAGTTCTTTGTTTCACGAATTACACCTATAACGGCGAAATCACGCCCTCTCTAAAAAATGAGGTCAACCGGATATCGCCCGTTACCCGTAAGATGCTGCATCCAACCGGGATTGGCGACCATGGCGGCGGACCTACATTGAAAAACATCGAGATGATCCATCAATTGGACGCCACCCCGCGATTCCCATCGATCAAGTTTGCCTCAGTTGAAACCTTTTTTAAGGAAACTGCAAAGATGCCGGTAAAACTTCCTGAGCATCGCGGCGAGATGCAGTTCATCTTTGAAGGCTGCTATACTTCCGTTGCTGAAATCAAGGAGAATACCCGTCGCAGTGAACAGTCGATGTATTCCGCCGAATTCCTCTCGAGCCTCCGCTGGCTGACCGGCGACGCCTATCCGGCAGCTGAGTTGAAGGGATTATGGGAAACTGTGGCATTCAATCAGTTTCATGACATTCTTCCCGGATCAGCAATTTATGAATCATACCAGGATGCTGTAGCTGACCATAAAATGGTTCAGAAAAAAGCCAATTATATATTTGAATCCGACTTCCGGAAGTTATCCGATGAGATCAACTTTAAGAGCGGTGCAGGACAGCCAATCGTAGCGCTGAACCTGCAGCCAAGAAAAGGGAAAGTACTGGTTCAGGCTGAAGTCTTTACACATGAAAAACCTGCATCAGCAGTACTTTCGGGCTGGGGTGATTATTACGAATACGGCCATGTGCGTCCGGTCAACGGCCCGGTAGCAACTGTCATGGTCCGTGATGGTTCGGGGAAAAGCTACCCGGCTCAAATCATTGGCGGAAAAGCTTTCCCTCCGGGATTTCGTTCCACAGTGGAATTCGTTGTCGACAGCATGCCTGCCGGTGGGTACCGGACTTTTTACGTTGATGCTGCCGTTCCCGGATCATCCCTTGAATCGATCCCTGAAAAGGATGGCGTGTTTGAAACTGATTTCTTCACCGTAACAGTCGACCTGAAAAACGGGGATATTACCGGACTTAAAGATAAACGCAGCGGAAAGGAATACGTGACGGGCAATGGTCGCCTCAACAAGCTTCGCATGTGGATGGAAGCTCCAAATGGCATGAATGCATGGACCATCGGTGAAACCAAACAAATCCATGATATCAGCGATGTGGTGAGCGTAAAAATCATTGAGCACGGACCCGTCAGGGCAACGGTTGAAGTGGTGAAAAAATGGGGCCACTCCAAATTCATCCAGAAAACCTATATCTATAAAAGTTATCCCCGTATCGATTTCGACCTGCAGGCAGATTGGTTTGAGATTGGCGATGGTGTAAATCCGGCCCCATTCCTGAAAACCACTTTTGATCTGGCGATTGACAATCCGGCATTTTACAGCCAGGTGCCTTTCGATGTGGTTAGCCGGCCAACAACCGGGCAGGAAGTTCCAGCCCAGCAATGGGTTGACCTTTCAGATGGCAACCATGGCATCGCCCTTTTAAACAGGACTAAATTCGGACACTCTTTCGACAAAGGCCAGCTGCGCCTTTCGCTGCTTCGGGCAACATACAGTCCTGATATTTATCCGAACATAGGGGTCAACCACATCCAATACTCACTTTTCCCCCATTCGGGCGATTGGAAAAACGGAGTCTGGGCTGAGGGCGAAAACTTTAATGTACCCGTATATGCAGCTGAACCACCGTCGTTGTCATTGACAAAGGCTCACGCAACCCGGCCGGAAAACGGATCACTGATCAGGGTTTTACCTGCTGAGGTAGTGATGAGTGGCATCAAGCAGGGTGAAGACGGCAAGTGCCTGATCATTCGCCTGGCAGAAGTGAACGGCAAGGAAACCGAAGCGGAAATTACACTTCCGGTAACTGTAAAAAGTGCCAGTCGGGTGAGCATTATCGAGATGCCTTTAAAATCAGTTGCTGCTCCCACTGTCAGCGGACGAACGATTAAAGTGAGGCTGAAGCCGCATGAGATTGTTACTTTGTCGGTGACGAGTGACAGGTGACGGGTGACCGAGGAAGAAGATCGGGGGACGAAAGAAAGACGAGGCTCCAGGGCCAGTTTTGAATTTTGAAATCACAAAATTAAAATAGCTCCGAGCCTACTTGACTTTGTAATTTCAGCATTCAGAATTGGTCCTCGAATCTCTAACCTGGTCCTCCATATTCGCAGTAACAGGCTTTAACATAGTCAACTGAAGCACGATGGCAAGTGCCACCGGGATTGCCAGAAAGGCCATATCGCGGCCCAGATTGCCGGAATCACTCGACTTACCCAGAAATGCAGTGATCAGGGCACCGGAGAAAACACCGGTCAGGTTCATTAATCCATAGCCAGCAGCCCGACGCGATGGGGAAACAAACTGGCACAGGATGGGCATATTATTCGCGTCGAACATGCCGAAGCCCACCCCGAAAAGGATGGCCCCACAGATTATGGCCGTCAATCCTCCACCGAATCCTATCAGGATAAGAGCAGGGACGGTGAGACTAAGTCCGATGACTCCCGTGAATATTCGTCCCCGAAGATTGGTCCTTATCCATCGGTCGGCAAGTAACCCACCAAAAATTACTCCGGCCAGGGAGGAGACAGCAATAGTGATGGTTGCCATCGGCCCTGCCTGTGCCATCCCGATATGAAGTTTTTCTGAAAACAGCGAAGGAAGCCAATTTTTTATGGACCATCCCGGAAAACTCGGCGCGGCAAAATAGAAAAGAATAATCCAGAAACTCATTGTTCCGAGCAACATGCCAAGGCTATTCCTGACGGAGATAAAGCCTCCACCCTTAAATACCGGCTTCGACTTATGTCGCATTGAAGCTTCGCTGTTTTCGCGGAGGAAGATTACTAATACCAGGCTATATGCAATGCCGATCAGCCCAAATGACCAGAAGGTGGTCTGCCAGGTAAACTGGTGCGCTATTGTTGCCCCAAAGCCACCCAAAGCCTGACCAACATATATACCCGACATGTGAATACCTATAGCCAGGGAGCGGGTGCTCCCCTTGTGATAATCCGCAATCAGGGCCAGACCGGCTGGGATGTATAGAGCCTCACTGAATCCCATCAGGGCACGGAGAAAATATAAGGTATCGTAATTGCCGGCAAAGCCCATCGCAAGAGTAACGGCCGACCATACACCCAGGCTGCCAACAATGAGCCATTTCCGGTTTACCCTGTCGGCAATCAGTCCGGCCACCGGGCTCATCAGGCCATATATCCAGAGAAAGACTGCCATCAGCCGCCCGAAATTTTCGGCAGTCTGAAGTTCTGTAATGTCACCCATCATCGATGCTTTCATGGTCGACAGCATCTGACGGTCGAGATAGTTGAGCAGGGCAACGCCCCAAAGCAGGCCTACTACGGTCCAGGCATAACGCCGGCTGCGCTTATCAGTATTCATCATTGAATTATCCCTGTTCCGGTTTCGATCATTTCCAAAGTTTTCCATACCTGATACAGACCGCGCGGCACATGGAAACAACCTTTCCATTTCCCACCCTTCAGCGGCAACAGCACCTCACCCCGACGATTCAGGTACCCAAACCATTCACCAAATTCCGGATCAGGAAAGTGCGACCAGGTATAATCGTGTACAATTTCAAACCATCTCAGGCATTCCGGATTCCCGGTGAGGTGATACCCTTTTATCAGCGTTATCAGGGTTTCGACATGCACCCACCAAAGCTTCTGATCCCACTCCAGCTGTTGCGGTGGATTGCCTTTGATATCCATGAAATAAAATATTCCGCCGTATTGCTGGTCCCAGCCAAACTCCAGAGTGTGCAATGCAATGGCAACTGCCTTTTCGGCGAGTTTCCTGTTTTTCAATCGGCTGGCCAGATCAAGAATAAACCACATGGCCTCAATGGAATGACCGGGATTGATAAGTCGACCCTCAAAGGTGTCGGAGAAGGAACCATCCGGAGTTACGTTTTCGGGAATCAGCCCCGTTTCCGGATCATAAAAGACATCCATCACCTCATGGATGCAGTTTTGAATGGTTGCATTTATCTGATCTTCAGATAATAAAAACTCTATTTCCAATGAGAGGTTACAGAGTATCATGGGCAGTGAAAAACCTTTCAACGGCCTGGTTCCATGCACCGATTTATTATAATTACCCTTTGGATTATCGCTTTTGCGGAGAATGTTTTCAAAAGTATTTTTGGCAATCCGCGCAAATTCCTCTTTCCCGGTAGCTTTGCTCAGCTGAGCAAAAGCCATGGTAGCAAAGCAATCAGAAAAAATATTGTAAGGCTGAACCAAAGGCTTGCCTTCACGGGTGAGAGAAAAGTACCAGTTTCCCTGTTCATCGCGACCATATTTTTGCAGAAAACCGGCACCATGCAAAGCCATCCGGAGCCACTCGGGATTCTTC
>CAIXHD010000358.1 GCA_903919065.1 uncultured Bacteroidota bacterium | reverse complement strand
TGCCTGCAAACATGTAATTCAGAATTTCAGAGTGTGCAATGCGGTATTTCTGGAAGCGAATTATGATGAAACCATGCTTGATGAAGGCAGCTATCCGGTATTCCTGAAAAATCGCATCAAAAGCGATCATGGTCATTTATCGAATCTTCAGGCACTGGATTTGTTCACCAGGCACAGGCACTCAAATCTATCACATTTATTGCTGTCGCATTTGTCGAAAGATAATAACGACCCACGGCGTGTGCTTGAACTGTTCCGGAAATATGCAGGCAACACGAAAATCGAAATAGCCTCAAGATATGAGGAAACGCAGGTTTATACTATCGCTCCGGCACTGACGCTGTTCTGATTAGACTAATTTATGTTCTTAAGCTGTTAGATCCAATAAGATTTCTTGCCTGTTAATTTGTTATCGTGATAATCTTTGCTGCCTGACTCCCTTTGAAATACATTCTTAATATGTACATCCCCTTGCGGGTTGAGAGGGTTTGGAGGTTGACGAAGTTTCTCCCTTCACTGTATTCCTGTTTTCTGAGTTCAATAATTTCCCTTCCAGTCATATCGTAAGCTTTGAAGATTACTTCTCCTTTTTCCGGAAGATCAAAAACTATGGTGGTTTGATATGCGAAAGGATTCGGGAAGTTGCCCAGGTTAAAATTTTCAATTTTCAGATGAACGATCACCTCATTGGTTGTAAAGCTGAATTTCTGTGCATTGATATAACCATTAGCGACGCCAACCATGGAGATTTTTCCTGAATTTATATCATCATAAGTTACCCGGTGAATTGTCACAATAGAATCCCCTTCTCCCGGTGCCAGTGAAAGAATTTTTCCCTTGAATTGCAGAAATCCTTTTATATCTGCCAGATAAATATCATTCAAAGTAACATTACCGGTGTTTGAGATTACCACCACAAACCTGATTTCATCCCCCTCCTGGCAAAAGTCGATTGCTGAAGTTTTAGCCGTTGCTGTGAGTTCCGGGTTCTGTTCGCCAATAACTATAACCTGATTGCAGAGAGCCTCGGCTTTTAGATTATTTTGATCAACCGCTGTGATCATGACATTACTGACCACCATGCCATTATCCAGATCGAGCTGAGTGACAGTATGCGATGCTGGAAAACTTTTGCTCTCACCCGGCAAAAGGCTGGTTAATGGGGTTTGGATGTCAGTCAATAAAGCCGGATCTGAGGCTGCAACTGAATACAGGCTTATGTTTCCTGTGTTTCTTGCCCTGATATTGAATTTAATAGTTTCTCCAACCTTTTTGAACAGGGATTGATTTGATGTATTTGAAACAGTAAGTTCCCGCTGTTGAATTCCTGTTATGGTTACCGTTTTACTTTTCTTTTCAATAGTGGCTCCCCTAAGGTCGAATCCGGCAGCTACCGCTATGTTAAGCACCTTGCCCTTATCGAGATCATCTTGGGTGATGACATGCGATGCTGACACTGTAAACGACTCACCTGGCAGCAGTATGGTATTTGGCCGTCCGTTTATTATAACAGCGTTGGTATCGGTGACTGCGGTACTTAAAATGCTGACATTCCCTGAATTCGTAACCTGTATTGTGTAATTTATTACCTCCCCGGTAAGGCTGAAAGTACTTTTCAGAGCCGTTTCCACAATGGATAGTTCCGGATTCTGTATCCCGTAAACAGAGAACTCTTCAATTGTAGCAACAATTGACAGATTATCAGGATCTTGTCCATTTATGAGCCCTGCCCTGACTACCTTCCCGGCATCCAGATCGGCAAGAGTGACGGTATATTCAGCAGAGATTTTTGCAGAATTTCCAGGTGAGAGGCTGAATGACGGGCTATTGACAGCCAAATCACCTAAAGCAAATAGTGTTATATCAGAGATGGTACGATTTCCGGTATTCTTAACCTCGATATTATAATGAATCTTGTCGCCAGCGGCTTTGAAGAAAGTTTCCATAGCAGTATAGGCGGCGGTTAGTCTGGGTTTTTTATCTGCATAAACCGTAACCTGATTGGATTCAAATTGATAAGGAGTTCCAAGTGCATATGCCCCCGAAATGGTTGCAGTATTAATAATGAAACCCTTGTCAAGGTCGGTTTGCGTAACAACATGGACCGCCTCAAGTGTAATAGTGCCCGAAGCAGGTAAACCGATGGTTTCAGTTCCTGTAATTTTCGAATTTGAATTTGTTATTCTGATATCTGTAAGCGCCATTTTACCATGGTTTCTGACGATAATTGAATAATTGATCTCTTCACCGATGCTGCTGTATGCGACTTCCTTGTTTACCACTGATACCTGTAATCCTGCGGTTTTCTCGACCAGAACCGTTAATTCGTTACTGTAGAAAGTTATTTCGCTACCGTCAGGTTTGTTTGTTGAAATGGTGACTTTTCCGGAAAGCTGGCCGGCAGATAAATCCTCTGGTGTTACCTTGTGCTCTGCTGCAACCAAAACAGTGCTCCCGGGAGCAAGGCTTGTAATGGAATTTCCACGGCTGAAATTTGCATCCAGTCCGTTCAATTTTATGTTTGAAAGCGTTAAGTTACCTGAATTCCTTATGGTTACCGAGTAATGAATGATTTCATCAGGCTGACTGTAGGAGATCTCTGAAGCTGTTAAAGCAGTTATGAGTACCGGCTGTTGTGATCCATTTATTATGAGTTTTTTACTTGCAGACAGAATCAACTGGTTATTCGGATCCTTACCTGTAACCGTTGCTGTTTTTTCAACTAACCCGATATTGAGATCGGCTTGTGAAACTGTATGAATAGTTTTCATGATTACCATTTGACCAGGGTTCAGCGCTGCCAACTTATTGCTGCCGGTAGAGCTCGTGTTTGGATCGGTCATGGTAATATCTTTGATTGTCACATTACCGGTATTCCTGATTGTATTTGTATAATGGATAATGGATCCAACGGTATTGAATGAATTTTCCTCTGCTGTTTTGGTCACCACCAATTGAGAATTTTGCAAAGCAAAAACTGTTGTTTCATTGCTCTGGGTTCTATCAACATAATCATACAAATCCTTCCCCTGTGCAGTTGCGGTGTTGAGGATTCTTCCGTTATTCAAATCGTTTTGCGTCACCAGGTGATATACATCCAGAATAACTGATTTGCCCGACGGTAGTCTGAAAATCCTATTGGAACCCGTAAAAACTGCATTCGGATCGCTCACCAGGATGTCTGACATTTCGGTTGAACGGTAATTTGCAACCTCAATGGAATAGTGAACCGTATCGCCGACGTTCTGGTAGTTATTATCTTTTACAGTTTTGCTAAGGGTGAGCCGCGGATCTTGGTTTGAGAAAATTACCAGTTCATTACTGTCGTCAAGAACATGTGCCTCTTTGGGGTCATGGCCTTCAATCGTAGCAACTTTAGCTATTTTGCCGGCATCCACATCAGCTTGTGTCACGATATATTCGCTTGTTGCCGTTACTGTCTGTCGAGGAGCGAGCCTTGCTATATTTCCGCCGATTACAGTTCCTTTCGGATTGGTGACAACTACATTTGAAAGGGTAACATTTCCACAGTTAAACACTTCATAGGTATAATGAACAACTTCTCCGGCTGATCGGAATGAGGTTTCATTGATCATTTGTGTAATTGTAATCTGGGGTCGCTGGATAGCGGATGATGTAACCATCTCACTGGTGTCAGCCACTGAGGTGCCATAAGTAAACATTCCAGATGCTGTTGCAGTATTCAATATCTGGCCTGAATCAATATCTTGCTGGGTAACCGTATGTGATGCCAGAACATTTGCACCCATGCCGGGATCCAGGAAGCTGATCGGATTTCCGCTTGTTATTTCTGCATTCGGATCAGAAACGAAAATGTTCTGAACGCGAACATTACTGGTGTTAAGAACATCAATATTGTAATGAATCAGACCACCAACTGTGCTGAAATCAGATTCGACAGCCCGCTTTGTGATTACTAAGGCGGTACTGGATCCAGTCAGAACTGTCACCGATCTGGACGATGTGTTTGTTGTGGAGATAGGATCCATTTCTTTGCCTGCCACTGTTGCAGTATTAAGATAATTGACTCCTGCACCGGGAGCATTCACTGATGCTGTCATCTTAATAACAGCATAAGCACCATTCTCTAAATCACCTACCGACCATATCCCGGTAGCGGACACATATTTCCCGGCACCATCATCCGAGATATATTTGTATCCTGAGGGTAATTTATCGTTAACAATAATTTCCGTGGCCGGGCTGGGACCATTATTCATGATTTTGACAGTAAACACGACCAGGCTGTTGACCGTTGGTACCGGATTGTCAACGGTTTTGGTTATGACCAGGTCGGCTATCAGTTGATTGATGTTCACCCAAAATGAACAGGTTGCAATATTGCCGCTTGCATCCTTTGCGGTCCATTTTACATGTGTTGATCCAACCGGGAAGATGTATCCAGCCAGAGTTGAAAGTCCGTTTAAATTATTGACAGCAGCAGCAATAGTGCAATTGTCAGAGAGAGATGAGAAATCAAATTCTGCCCCTATTGCAGTATAATAATCCTGGGTTCCCGGTATTTCCCTGATCTGAGGAGAATCGGGACAT
>CAIXHD010000357.1 GCA_903919065.1 uncultured Bacteroidota bacterium | reverse complement strand
GTGCGACCGGCTTATCCTCTTTGAATCGCGACTGGCGCCGGAGGGGGCAACTTATTTTTCGTTGGGAGAATATAATATCTTTACTCCATGTCCAAAGTGATCCTATATATTGCCACCTCGCTCGACGGGTTCATAGCCCGTCCCGATGGGAATCTGGATTGGCTTACCGGGCTGCCCAATCCCGATCAGCTGGATCATGGATATGGCGATCTTCTTGCGCAAACTTCATGTATTATCATGGGGCATAGCACCTATCAGGAAATTCTTGGATTCGGTATGGAGTGGCCCTATATAGGAACAGAAACCTGGGTCATGACAGGCAATCCCGACTTAAAGCCTGCTACCCCCGATACCTTCGCTTTATCAGGTGATATAGAAACAAAATTTGAGGCGATCCGGTTACGGCAACTAAAGAATATCTGGCTGGTGGGCGGTGGCCGGGTTGTTACCTGGTTTTTGAATCACGATTTCATCGATGAAATGATCATCGCCATGATCCCATGCATCCTTGGGAAGGGCATCCGGCTGTTCCCCGATGGTCCGGCAGAAAGTCAATGGAAACTTATAAAATCTGAGTCCTTTTCAACCGGAGTGGTAAACCTGAGCTACAGGCGCGATATGAACCCTTGATCGCTTATCTGATCTCTTAATTTTTGATGCAGCGCACCGAGTAACCGGCCAATTTTGATTGGTTATAACGGTGTACGCCATCATAACTGTCGTAAAGGTATCGGTTCCAGGCGTTCAGGGAATCGGTCTCCGTGGCTGACCAGAAATAAGCTTGGTATTTAAGATGATCGTAGCCCCAGTAAAACCAGGCATGACCGCCGGGAAGGGCCGTGAAACCGCTGCTGTTAGTGGCGCCGGGATTGTAATCCCAGTGGGAGGTACCTTTTTCTTTCAACTTCAGGGCAATGGATCCGGAAGTCCGTGTATCCGTGCTATTTGCCTCTGCATCAGTCATCCCCAGATATTTTTCGAGAACTTTCCATTCATCATCCGAAGGCAGGTGCCAACCAGGCGGACAGGCACCATTAGCAGCCGCCCAGTTATAAAGGACTCCATAGGTTGTATAATTGGAGGTGGCCTTTGCAGCAGTTACATCTATCCCTGAATAGTTATACACATAGTAACAGGGATCGGCATAGGATGATTTATAACCGGATGCTAAATAATAGGCAGAATTCACGGCTGGCAGGTAAGCCAGGTTTTCTGTCATCCAGGTTTGGGTGCCGATTTGCCTGTAGTTATAAGTCCTTCCATCAAATTTAAAAGTGCCGGGGACTATATTTTCCTTCCACATGGTCAGCGATGGATCACCGGCATACACGGCATAAACCATTAATTTATCATCATCATCATAATACGATTTTGCCGGATTTATTCCGCCCCACCATTTTGCGGAAGTATAAGGTTCGGTTGCCAGCGTATCGGCTAAGCTATCGATCAAAGAAGTGGCCCATCCGGCATTCTTAGCGGTGTACACCGACCAGGTAAAACCAAAATAGCAGCCATCTGCGAATTTTTTGTACAACCTTGACCAGCTCCCTAAAAAGCTGTAACAAAAGCCCCCGTAAAACAGTACCGTATCCTTGCTAAAATCATTATAAGTTTCGATGAAATTGGGCGACAGGAAATAAACGTTTTCCTTTATTCCAGCCCCGGTTTTGGACAGAAAAGCCGAAACATCACCTTTCAAAATATCTTTCCAGTATTTTGCCGAAGTAACCAGATTAGCCACTTCCCCTGTCTTTACATATATTTCCTGTATGTCGTCGTCGTCCGGCCAGGCCAGGCCATGAGAGTAAATATGCACGATGCCGTATCCCGACAATCCAGCAAAGCGATCAACCGTTGCTTCCGTGTTTTTGTAAACGGGTTGCAGGACAAATCCAGGTTGAGGAAGCTTCTGTTGATAGTTTGCCACCATAGGATCCGTATAGTTCGACCTTTCCCAGTAGGAAGGATTCAGGAGTATGACCTTCTTGTTATTAACGAGGGATGTTGTGCCCTGGCCCGACTCAGCAGCTTTTTGCATGGGTTTCAGAGCAGGCTGCTG
>CAIXHD010000356.1 GCA_903919065.1 uncultured Bacteroidota bacterium | reverse complement strand
GTACCGGGATAAATCCTGAAATTGGATTTGGAACCGAAATCGGTTTTGGTATTACTCCAGTGTTCACTTTTAGTTTAAAACCTGACTTTTTGGTTAAGAAATAATGCAGCGGGTTCCGAATTTTGTATAGTTCCATGGCAATGTCAATTTTATGCCCGGAAAAATAGAACCGAAAATGCTCATTCACAATACGCTCAAGGCCGAAGGGTTACCTAAATATACGTCTTAACGTTGGATTAAATTAATAAAATATTGTTCGTAAAATCCTTAAAGTTAACCTTGAATACTCATAATAACAAATGAAATTTATAAGAAATTGAGCTTCCTTAGTTAGCTGTTGCTCAATTCAAAGTACCTCAAATACCAAATTGACCAATACTTATACTGCGAACTTGATCAAATCAAAAATAATTAACTATACGCCCAAAATTTAAATAAGGTTCTTGCATTGCTAAGCCTCAAGGTAAAGCCATTTGATCTTTGCATTTCAATCTTGAAAGCTTGTTAATTCCCGAATATGCGGTTTCATTTTGTTAAATATTTTTTTCACATTCTGTAATTCTTTCGATAATCAAAATTTTTATATTTTTTTTCGCAATAAAGGATAAATTTATTAATGTTAAAAATTGTCCTGAATCAACTCGATAATAATCACATAGCTTTACAAAGATCAATAGGCTAGGGCAACTTCTAAAATTCTCAATATTACTAACATCACATCCAATATCAAATCTAACTTGTTCTTGAGTTTTATTTCTATACTCGCGAACTGCCCTTAATGCCATGCATATGGTTCCTTGAAAATTCAAATAACTTCCTTTCATAATGTGGATTGCATCAAGAACGAAGACAATATTTAAAATAATATTGGACTCTAACTATTAATCTAAATTAGTTTTCAGTAAGGAGGATTGAGTTGTAACTACAAATGGATATTGATTTTGATCATTTATCAATGCTTCGCTCTCCAAGTCACAGGCTGTAATTGTCAAGCTACTTAACCAATACCATTCGTTAATGGTTGTGTTAAAAATAAAGAGAGATTTTGAATTATGCAATTACATATTTGTAATTGACTGAATTTTTCAATTGGCAGAATTAGCAAAACTATTACCTTAACGTGGCATTTATTGTAAGAAAATAACACAAGCTCACCATGAAACGTTTCCTTCCCCTTTTGTTCGTTATTGCACTGGTACTCCTTGGTACGTCTTGCCAGCAGCGTTCCGACAGTGTGGTCGGCGGTGCGATATTGTCTGATCTGATACGGCCGATCGATGGCCGCAGCATGCGGGCCACCTCGACCAAGACCGATTCGCTCGGAAAACCGATCGCCCATAATGCCGATAATTCCAGGGTGCTGCCGGGAAAAAGCAAGGTGGTGCTGGATGTGAAGGGTCCGGGGGTGCTCACTCACATGTGGTATACCTTTCTCGGACCGGGCAAGCACCCGTGGGCCATCAACGGCTCGGCCACCCATCAGGAGATGCTGATCAGGATTTATTATGATGGCCATGAAAGTCCTGATATTGAGGTGCCGTTCGGCGATTTCTTTGCCAACTGCTTTGGCAGGCGGACGGAGGTGATTAGTCTGCCGGTGATCGTGGAAGATGCCGATTCATACAATTCTTTCTGGCCGATGCCCTTCCGGAAATCCATCAAAATAGAGATTGTTAATCAAAGCAAAGAGAAGAATATCAATTTGTTGTATTACAATATCGATTGGATAAAGAAAGATAGGCTGCCGGCAGAAACGCCCTATTTCTATGCTTACTATCGCCAGGAATATCCCACAAAACCCGGGGGCGATTATATGATTCTGGAGACCGAAGGCAAGGGACATTATGTGGGTACCGTACTGGCAGTGCGCACCCGAAGCCCGGCATGGTTTGGCGAGGGTGATGAGAAAATTTATATCGATGGCGAGAAGGATGCATCGATCTGGGGAACAGGCACCGAGGATTACTTCTTATCGGCCTGGGGACTGAAAAGCGGAGTGAATACGCCCTATTTCGGGACTGCCTATTTCGACCAGTGGGGGATTGTTGGCGGTCACACTTCGGCATTCCGCTGGCACCTCGCCGATCCTATCGTGTTTAGTAATAAGATCAGGGTCACGATTGAGCATTACGGGTGGATTTCACCCGATGAGAATATCGAGCGGCGGGCGCACAGCTGGAACGAGCGGGAAGATGATTTTTCAAGCGTGGCCTTCTGGTATCAGACTGGAATCCCTACGTGCAAGCGGGAGACCCCAACCGCTGAGGAGCGCATTTTACCCAATCTCGATGTGATTATTCCGGCCAAGGAGGTGATCGCCGGTAAATCATTTAAAGGAGGCAGCTGCTCGGAGCAGGAGGATCTGGAGTTTTACATGAAGGGTCAACTGCTGTTCTCGCCCGCTAATGATCAGGCATCGATCGATATCCCGTTTACCATAACAGAAAAAAAGCCAACCCGTTTATTGCTGGCGGTAACAAAAGCTCCGGATTACGGTATCTGGCAAGCTTATCTGAATGGAATCAAAATCGGCAGTCCGTTCAACGGCTACGATGCCACCGTGCGCGATTGGGAGCACCATTTACTGGATTTCTGGCCCGAACCGGGAAATTATACCCTGCAGCTGAGATATGTCGGCAAAGACCAGCGTTCCACCGGCAAAATGCTCGGGATCGAATCAGTGAGGTTGCGTGAGCGACGGCCGAGGGTAACCGGGTTTGCGTTCAACAAGGATCAGGACTGGAAAAAGAATCCGATATTGTACGAATAGACGGCTGGCAGAGGGCAGAGGGCAAAAGGCAAAAATTAGTAATAAGAAAAAAGAAACAAGAAATAAGGAGCTTCGCACTATACCCCGGGGTTGAAACCCCAGGCTATTGATACGCTCCTTGATACTTAATTCCTAATACTTTGAACTAATTTTTGCCCTCTGCCCTCTGCCATCTGCCCTAATTCCCCCCCGCTATCAGTACCTCACCTTCTTCACTACGCCAATCGCCGATGCCGGCCTTGATTCGGGCTGCCGCGATTCCGGGCGCCTGGTTTCAGGTCTGCGGGATTCAGGTCGACGGAATTGCTGTTTAGGGGGTTTCACGGCGTCGTGGTCCATCAACGGAAAAGGATGATTATCGTTGACCGGAATCCGTATCTGGATGAGTTTTTCAATATCCTTTAGCAAAGGTTTTTCCGTGGCATCGCAGAAGGTATAGGCCGTTCCGCTTGCCCCTGCCCTGCCCGTGCGGCCGATGCGGTGTACATAGGTTTCGGGAACCTCCGGGAGTTCAAAATTGATTACATATTCCATATCGTCCACGTCGATTCCGCGTGCGGCAATGTCGGTAGCAACAAGAACCCTGGTGCTTTTATCCTTGAAATTGGCAAGTGCTTTCTGACGAGCGTTCTGGCCTTTATTTCCGTGAATGGCTTCAGCCTTGATATCGTAACGCAGAAGCACTTTGACTACTTTGTCGGCTCCGTGCTTGGTGCGGGTAAAGACCAATGCAGTCCTGATATTCTTATCCTGCAGGATATCCACGAGCAGTGCATTTTTATTGCCTTTATCCACGAAATAAACCGACTGCTGAACGGTATCAACCGTGGTTGCCGACGGGGTCACCATCACTTTGGACGGATTGTGCAGAATAGTTGCTGCCAGCTTGATAATTTCGGGCGCCATGGTGGCGGAGAAAAAGAGCGACTGTCTTTTAACCGGCAATGCGGCAAGCAGCTTTTTGACGTCGTGAATAAAGCCCATATCGAGCATACGATCGGCTTCGTCCAGGACAAATATCTCGATATCTTTCAGTGATATATATCCCTGATTCATCAGGTCGAGCAAGCGGCCCGGTGTAGCGATCAGAACATCAACCCCGCGCTGCAGGATGGTGGTTTGCGGGCCCTGGGCCACTCCTCCGAAAACCACGGTGGAGTTTAAGCCGGTATATTTTCCATAAGCTTTAAAGCTTTCGTCAATCTGAATGGCGAGCTCACGGGTTGGAGTCACGATAAGGCTCCTGATTTTTCTCCGCTTCTCGTTTGAATGGCCTGCGCTGAGGAGCTGCAGGATAGGAACCGCAAAAGCGGCGGTTTTCCCGGTGCCGGTCTGCGCACATCCGAGTAAATCGGTTCCCTGTAATACGATTGGTATTGCCTGTTCCTGAACCGGAGTCGGGTTAGTATAACCTTCCTCCTCCAATGCCCGGAGAATAGGATCAATAATGTTTAATGAATGAAATTCCATGAAAAAATATTAGTAAAAAATAAAAATGTGTAACAAGTGAGAATAAGAAAAGATGTGACAGTCTGATTTCAGCGATCCTCTTCATCAAGAAGCTTAGTGGTCCTCTTGATAAATTTTAAAAATAAATAAATAACGCCGCTGAAAATGGCTGCATAAAATAGCCAGTTAAGGCTGAGAATTTTATCGCCATTAATTAAATTCTGGAGGCATTGAAAAATAAAAAACACTAAGAAAATGGCAAAAAAACCATTTTTTTCTTTTTTCAATATTTTTTTCCAGCTAAAAGTCAATTTCGGAGCCTGATGATTTTTAAATGATGGAATAAATGCCGGAGTTCTTTTTGCCCAATCCAGATAAATATTTCCGAATTTTTTAATTAAAAAACTCTCTTCCGCATACATGATCCGTTCATAATATACCCAGTAGAGAAAAATAAACGAAACAATAAACCATACATTTTCGGTGAGGAGGGCAACGCCAAGCCACATGAAAAAATTACCCAAATAAAGCGGATGCCTCACCGTCGAATAAATTCCTGTGGTATTCAGTTCATCGGCCAGCTGTCCGTCGGTATTCCTGCCTGAGGTGTTTTTCGGCGTATGTCCCACTGCATAAACACGAATTCCCAGACCGGCAATACTGATGAGAAGGGCGAAAAAACGGTATATTTCCTTGATTTCGGGATCCTGAAAACCCGTCTTTTGTAACAGGGTCTGAACCAGTGCTCCAAGGCCGGCAATTAGAAAGACAAGCGGTAGTATCCCTCTGTATTTAAAAAGAAAATTGCCCTGATTCTCAAACTCTTCGCGTAATGCCATCGACCCGTAATAAGCTGCAAAGATAGACTTTATCTGAGGAATAAGCAAATGGGCTCCTCTACAGCGTCATCTGGTGCATCCCTGATCCAAGCTGCATCACCTTGCCGCCCTCGAGCTTCAGTGTGGCGGTGCTGTTTGCCGGAATGGTTATGGAGTAATTTACCTTGTCGCCCTCCCTTTTCCACGATGATACAATTTCGCCGTAGGGTCCGGTGTGGCGGGCCTCGAACTGGTCAAGACCCTTGACAAAATGGGGTTCGAGCAGCACGTTTTTGAAGCCGG
>CAIXHD010000355.1 GCA_903919065.1 uncultured Bacteroidota bacterium | reverse complement strand
TTAAAGGCAGCAGGTGAGATAACCTCAACATGTCTGGAAATGCTTATCGCAGTGGGAGATACAACCCCAATCACAGACCTCGCCAATGGATTGATCAGCAGTGACCAGAGCCGCTCCGGAGGGAAGCACGAGAAGGTAATCAGGGAAGCTTTTCGCAAGAGGGGACTTTGGTAATAAAAAGTCTGCAGTCTTCAGTCTTCAGTTTGCAGTTTGATAATAGTAACCTCCGCGGGGCAATTGAACCTCACCGGCATACCGCTAACGCCGGCACCCCTTGAGGTGTAGCCTGTCATGTTTCCAAGTTTCCACAGGCCATGGTTGAATTTTTTACCTTCAAACTGGTGAGAAATCAAAGGAACACCATTCTTTATGCAGATCTGGCCTCCATGAGTATGCCCGCACAGGTAAAGATCGTATTTGTATTCCGAAGCGGCCCTGGCAAGCTCAGAAGTGTGGACCATGGCTATTTTGAAATCGTACCCTTTGGTTTCCAGACAGAGCAAAGCAGATTCAGTATAAAAATTGAAGGGGTCATCTGTTCCGGTGATCAGTATTTTCTGCCCATCCTTAATTATTTCCACGGATTCGTTAACCAGAAGCTCCATGCCGGATTCTTTTCCATATTGTGCCATCAGGTAGGTGTCGTGATTTCCCAGCACGGCAAATGTGCCAAACGGAGCCTGTATATATTTCGAGAGTATCCTGATGGGTTTCAGCATATGGCTGAAACTTCCCGAGCCATCAATACGGTAATCACCTGTCAGCAGGCAAATATCGAACTGGAGGTCTTTTATTTTATCAATGATAAGGGAGGTAAAACCGGGGAGGCTGTCGATATGGAGATCTGATAAATGCAAAATCCGGAAGCCATTGAAAGCGGCCGGGAGGTTTGGGAATTTCAACTCGATCTCAGTGTTATGGATCGTTTTTGCGTTTCCGTATCCTTTTTTATACTGTCCGGTTATTTTTAAAAGGAAGGCAAATATCTTGAGAAGGCGTACAAAGAGATTCCAGTGACTTTTACTTTTTCCTCCTCTTTTTTTCAGTACGTATCCCATATTTTCCCATACCGATCGGGTGGCTGCCCATATCAGTCGCTTATCTTTTCGGATTTCAGGAGGGTCGACGAATTGATACATGAGAATTCAAATATTACTCTAATCTACAAAAGTTTCCTTGATGACTTCTTTACATGATTTAATCTCGGATTTTGTCAGCTTGCTTAAATTCTTAATTATTCTGATTTTATCTACCGTTCGTATCTGGTCAATCGCAATCATCCCTTTTTTCCCATCATGGTCTACAGCAACTCTTGTGGGATATTGTTTCATGTTTGTTGTCATAGGAGCGAGAACAACAGTACTCAGGTATTTATTCATCTCGTCTGGTGAAATGACAACACATGGCCTGGTCTTCTTGATTTCACTGCCAAGTGTCGGATCCAGGTCGACCAGAACAATTGAATACTGTATTATTTCCATTCTTCAAACGATTCATTGTTAAATACATCATTGATTAATAATTGGTCATCGTTATCGGAATGCATTTTCCGGAAAGCTGCTTCCCAATTCTTTCTTGGTTGGTCAATTGGCTTTAAAATGATTCGGCCTTTCTCAAGAATAATCTCAACCTTATCGTTGATATTATACCTTTCAAGAATCGATTTGCTGAGCCGGAGTCCTTTAGAATTTCCTATTTTGATTATTGATGCTTCCATGATGTTTTTAAAATGTAATTACAAAGTTATTACAATATTTTTAATAACCCTAATGAGAAATCAAAATTTAACCAGGGAGGCACTTTGAGAAAGGCTGATTCTACCCGTCTCGTGTCTTTTGTCTTTTGTCTGTTTCGCTATTTCCTTCCGATCAGATCAAGGATACCGTTAATTATGGTAAGCGGATGAGCCGGATTACCGGGGACATACAGGTCGATATGGTATCTGTCCAAAAAGCTCCGGTCGATAGCCGGACTGCCGGCAAAAATTCCCCCGCTGATAGCATCAGTTCCCACCAGGATAATGATTTTTGGCCCCGGTGTGGCATCATAACAAATCTGGAGCGGAGCGGCCATGTTTTCGGTGATCGGGCCTGTAATTACGATTCCATCAGCATGACGGGGAGAGGCCACAAATTCAATACCGAACCGGCTCATATCAAACTGAACATTATTTGACGCATTCAGTTCCCACTCGCAACTGTTATCGCCTCCGGCTGATACCTGCCTTAATTTCAGTGACTGTCTGAAAAGATTCCTTAGCTCCCTGCTTATTTTATCAGGATTTATTTTCAGTGGTTCATTCACCCCCTCTTTTACAATGAGGCTCTCCCTTTCGTTCACTGAAATTTTATAGTCTGTGGTGAATTGAATTTTTTCAGGGAATTGCCTTGCGCATTCTCCACAAAATGAGCATTTGCCCAAATCAAGCCTGATCGGATCCGGCATAATGGCATTCAACGGACACAAATCCACCAACTCACTTTCGTTTACTTTCGCCAGACTGATCTCGGGCCGTCCCCTGAAAATACCGGGCACTTTGGCTGTTTTTATATCGGGGATAAACTGTTTTCCCTGGTGATAAACTATTTTGATATGATCCAGCATTCTGTATAGGTTTGAGCGGTTTATAAATCGTGCCCGCAGTACGACAGGTTAAAACTCTTATTGCAAATCGGGAAATCAGATATTTCATTGTTCCTGACAGCTAATGCCAGTGCCAGCCAATTATGGAATGAAGGGTCCTTCACTTTGTACATCACCAGTTCACCCCGGGTTCCGGTAATGGCACAATGGCAGATTTCGCCACGCCAGCCTTCTACCAGGGAGAGAGTAAATGAATCGGGTTGGGTTTGGCCCATGGGTTGAGTATTTGTATTGCATTCCGGTACCCTTGTCATCAGGTCCCTGAGGTACCTGACCGACTGCCTGACTTCCTCTTTACGCACCTGCAGCCGGGAGTATACATCCCCATGATGCTTGATAACAGGCTCGTGGTTAATTTCTCCATAAAGTGCGTGAGGATGAGAAAGACGGATGTCGCGGCTCAATCCGCTGGAGCGGGCAATCATTCCCACCGTGCCCACTGAACGTGCTGTTTCCTCAGATACTGTTCCCGTACGTTCGAAGCGTGAGAGGGCGCTGGGCATTCTGAAAAGTTCACCGTTCATCTCATTAAATTCCGGTTCATAGGCATCAAGTACCTGTAAAAGGCGAGTGGCAAGTTCACCGGTAAATGGAAACTGATTTTTTCCAGGCCTGATCAATCCTTTAGCCAGCCGGTTACCTCCCCACTCCTGTAAGAAATTGACTATCGGGGTTCGTAAACGGCCAAATACTGCATTACCAAGCTGGTAAGCCACATCTCCGCATGCTGCGCTCAGGTCGCCCGTGTGAACAGCAATCCTTTCGAGCTCAAGCGCTACAGTCCGGGAGAAATTCATCTCTTTTGAAGTCTGAAAGCCGCATAAGCTTTCCCAGACAGAGGAAAATGCCAGCGTATGCCCGACAACATTGTCGCCAGCGATGCTTTCGGAAATAGCCACCCGTTCGGCAAGCTTGCTTTTATTCAGAAACAGAGCTTCAATTCCCCGGTGCTGGTAGCCGAGTTGAATTTCCAGATGGAGTATCTGCTCGCCATTGCAAATAAATCTGAAATGGCCAGGTTCAATAACACCGGCATGTATCGGGCCAACTCCCACCTCATGTAACTCATCACTATCGATACTGTAAAAAGGATACCCGGCAATGGTTTTCGATAAATCCTTACGGTTATGCGAATACCGGACGGGTTTCAGCCAGGGATGCCCGGAGAACATGATCCCGAAATTTTCGTGTATTTCGCGTTCAAATTTCTCAAAGCAAAAGAGGGTGGAGGTCAGTGAGGTGAGCTCATCCTGAGGATTAACCAAACAGGTTGATACGTTAATTTCATGGGTCAGGTCATCGGCAATGCAACAGATCAGTTTTATTCTTTCTCCAATTGGGTAGCCAAAATAGTTTACACAATGCTTTTCAGGTGAATCGGTTATAAAACCAGCATTCAATTCATAAAATTCATCGTAGGAAACCAGGGGAATCTGCCCGATCGGTATTGTCTGATTATTTATGATAGATGTGTATTTCATATCACTTGGGTAATACAAGAATAGCGTCATTAATTAACTGCACGAATGCCTGCGGCGGGTTTAACCCCAGATAAAATGCTGCTGCCAGCAGGGCAAACTGAGTGGAAGATTCCCAGGGATTTATTTTGACGATTCTGCCATCAGGTTCTGCCTGTGGTAAAAACAACATGGAAAAAATATTCTTTCCTACCGCCCACATGATCATGGTAAGCAGCAAAAGAATAAAAATAAATACTGCAATCCTGTGGGACTCAAACAGTGAGCGGAAAATAAGAAATTCACTGACGAACATTCCTGACGGAGGTATCGCGGTTATGCTGATAAAGATTAACAGCATCACCATTGCACCGGTTAAGTTTTTCTGGAAATATCCCCCGGTTTTATTGACAATAAACGTGTTGAACACCCGGTAAACCTGATCGATCTGGTAAAAAACACTGGCCTTGATAAAGGAATGCAGCACCATATGCAGAATGGAAGCAAAATAGCCGATTCCACCAGATGCCAAACCGATGGCAACCAATCCCATATGTTCCAGGCTGGAATAGGCAAACATCCTTTTTAAATGACTGACTCTTAGAATATATACGGCGGATATAAACACCGATAGTATGCCGCTCCAAAGCAGAATATGGTTCATCCAGGGTAAAATGCTGGTGTGTGCCATGAGGGAATAGGTCCGGAAAATTGCCATAAACCCGACATTCAGGAGAGCTGTTGAAATGAACGCGCTGATAGGAGGCGGTGCAACTGTATTCGCATCAACCTCAATGGTATGCATAGGAAATAGTCCCATTTTCGTACTGAATCCGACCAGCATGAAAATGAACGCAAGTTTAAGCCAGAAAGTGTTGATGTTTTGAAGATGACCGGGAATATCTGAAAAGGAGAGATTAACGGAATTAGCTTCCTGCAACGCTTTACTAAGGAAAACAATTCCAACAAAAGCGAAGGTAATCCCGATAGAGCAGATAAAAACGTATTTCCAGGTGGCTTCCAGTGAAAGATGTGTTCGCTCGTGATATATGAGTACGGCAACGCTCAGGGTGGTTGCCTCAATAAGTACCCACATGATTCCAATCGTTGCTGACAGGTAAACACTGGTCATGGCACCGATCATGATGATCAGCGCAGTGAAAAATACACTCTTGTTCCGGCTGGAATCTTTTCTGTTTTGTAAATACCGGTAGCTATGGAAAACTGTTGTAAAGCTCAGAATAGTCAGCACTATCAGAAACAGCACACTCAGCGATTCATATTTAAAGTTACCTCCCAGCTCTTCGGAATTAAGGTGAACATATCCGAAAACAGAAATCGTAGTCTGGGCAGCGAGGAACAGGAGCAGCAGCAATATGCGAATTGTTGCATTGCGGTTGAAAAAGGTTCCAATCGCAAGCAGGAGGGTGATGATCAGGTAATATCCAAACATGCAGATTAGTCTTTTAGGTTTGATAAATTTTCAACACTCATCGCCTCAAAGGTGTCGCCGATTCTATTTGTGAAAATCCCCAGCACCAGGACGCTTACGAAAATATCCAGCATAATGCCTATGTTCACGAGCATCGTCATTTCACTGCCCAAGGCAAGTGATAAAACAAAGACTCCGTTTTCAATGATCAGGTAGCCCATCACATGGGTAATGATTTTGCGCCGTGAAATAATAAAATAGAGGCCGGTAAATAGTGCAGATAATGCAACTACGAAAAATATTTTATCCAACTCGTTATCCTTGACGTTGTTAACGAGAAGGATGGAAATTACACAGATCATTGTAACAATTATCAGCGACATAAAATGAGGTAGGTAAGGCTCTGCTTCTCTGGTAATCTTGTTGCGCTTTAATATATATGCCAGAAATAAAGGAACTGCTATCGATTTAAAAAAGATGGTTTCCATCAGGATCAGGATCAGATTTATGGTATTGATTTCACTTAGCTGGATGAATACCACAGCAAAAAGGAGAACGCCCTGAAATGCAAGTACTTTTACATACGTCAGCAGCCGGTTGGCAATGGCCACATAAAACAGGGTCATCAAAAACGTTATAAGTATTACATTGATCATTTTCGTGTTTTTTTGCGGTTAAATGAATTTCCCCAGCACCATGAGAACACCAAAGAATATCAGCAGGCTTACTGATGTCAGTGCAAAAATGAACTGTGCGTTATGGCTCATCCTGAACCGGGCCATGAAAGATTCTATCGTTCCGATAATTACCGCTGCCAGAATCTGAATTGCAAAGAACATCGGAATGGTATATTGATAGGGAAATATTCCAATAAACAGGTTGACTATAAGCGCTCCGTAAATTGAAAATTTCAGTAATCCGGCTGAAAGGATCAATCCAAGATCAAAACCACTGTTATCTAATATCATAACTTCATGAACCATGGTCAGTTCAAGATGGGTTTTCGGATCATCGATTGGCATTCTGCTATTTTCAATCATGGTGATCATGCCTAAAACGAATGCTGAAAGCACCGCAAGTGCATAGCTGATTGAGGATCCAAGGTGAAAATCAGCAAAAATTTCATGGAAGGAAGTTTTACCGGTCAGCAAAGCCAGCGAACCCAGCAAAATAAAGAATGCAGGTTCAGCGAACATGGAATAGAGTGCCTCGCGGCTTGCCCCCATACCCTCAAAACTGCTGCCGGTATCCAGGGCTGCTATGATGCTGAAGAATTTGCCCAGCGCCAGTGCATAGGCAAAGAAGATGAAATCGCCATTGAAACTGATAATTCCTTTTGATTGGCCAAAGGGCACAACCAACATTGCCATGACAACAGAGGAAAAATATATAGTTGGGGCAATCTGAAAAATGAAGCTGGTGGTTTTACTGTAAACCGCTCCTTTTTTAAATAACCTCAGAACATCCTTTACCGGCTGGAAAATACCGGGCCCTTTTCGTCCGGACAAAATGCTTTTTGTCCGGTTAATTACCCCCGTAAAAAAGAATGCTGCCAATAGGATTAATATGAAACTCAGCATGATTACAGATGTTTTAAAAATTCGATAAACGACGAGATCTTTTCAACGAGCAGAGGAATGAAAATCACAGCAATGATGAAAATAACTCCATATAAAATATACGATTGCAAGCTTCCGTTCTGAAGAAAATGAAATCTTTTCATGAATGACCTGATGGCAAAAATGGGTTTGTCGACCAGCCATTTCTCCAACTTATCATAGGCATGTGATTCAAAGTGTCCATCCTTTGGAAAGATGCCAATGACTTCTTTTTCTTTCCTGGAATACATCAGGGTTGGCTTATTTAATTTACTGTAAGCTCTTACAAATGAGCTGGCTGTATATTGAAGTTTTGGTGTTGGCGCGCCATAGCCGCATTCCCAGGTGGCATCCATGGATACAGTTGGTTTATGCATGGCCCTTTTCCTGATGAGATATACAACTGCTATAATGGCCAGGAATGCAAGCATGGCACGGCTCACCGGCTGCAATGCTTCAGGTATCTGCCCGTGAAATGAGCTGACTGAAGCTGCCGGAATTCCGGTGAAAAGCGCAATCGGTTCTTTCAGCAGGTTAGTAAAAATTCCGGGGAATACTCCGATAAACAGCATTAAAACGGTAATCGCATACAGGGGAATAAACTGTGCAACCGGACCCTCTTTAATATCATGATCGAACTCCTTTCTGGGATTACCGAGAAATACGATCCCAACAGCTTTTGTAAAACACAATAAAGCCAATCCACCGATCAGTACTAAACCTAAAATGGTAAATAGAATAACGGTGAGTGAACCCAGGGATGCATCCTGAAGCGATTGATATAATCCGGTGTAAATAATGAACTCTGAAATGAAACCGTTGAAAGGTGGAATTCCGGAAATAGCAATGGCGGCAACGGTAAACAGGATGGCTGTTTTAGGCATTTTTTTTATCAGGCCCCCAAGGTGTTCAATATTTAATGTATGTGTAGCCTGATAAACCATCCCTGCAGTATAAAACAAAAGTGATTTAAACAGGGCATGGTTGAGGGTGTGCAGGAGGGCGCCCGCAAATCCCAGAGTGGCAATGATGTGATTTCCCGTTCCAATGCCAATGCATCCGATGCCGATGCCGATGCCGATAATCCCAATGTTCTCAACACTGTGATAAGCAAGCAATTTCTTGAGGTCATGTTGTATAATGGCCAGCATAACACCATACAATCCTGAAATCACAGAGAATATTAATATCATATAACCGATGGAGGTAAAATCGGCTTTAATCACCAGAAGCATCCTGAGAATTCCGTAGATACCGCATTTTATAAGTATTCCCGACATAATCCCTGAGATATGGGCTGGCGCTGCAGGATGGGCATAAGGTAACCAGGTATGAAATGGAACAAACCCTGCCTTTATGGCAAAGCCTATGAAAAAGAGAATAAACAAAAACAAGGCTCCGGTGCCTTTTTGGGATAAACTAAAAGTGGTTATCGACTGAAAATCGTAACTGCCGGTTTTAAAAGCAACCCACAGGAATCCTGTAACCAGGAATACAACGCTGATGTGCGATTGTATCAGGTAATTTATTCCTGCTTTGAGTGTGGACTCTTTTTCGTGATCAAAAATCACACAGATAAATGCGGAGAACATCATGATTTCCCAGGCAATCAGAAAGACCAGGCTGTTTTGAACTGACAGGAGCGTAACCAGGGATGTATGCAGCAAAAGAAAGGATATGGCATGCAGCGATATCTTTTCGCGGTGGTACCTGTAGGCATTCATGTAGAACATACCGTACCACCCGCCGGAGATAAAAACAAAATTGACAATCAGAATAAACCAACCCGACAGTGCATCAATCCTGACTGGGATGTCCCCGGTTATGTAACTTCCCTGTAAGCTAAGACAAACTTCATGTCCGGTGAGACTTAGGAAGGCAAAATAGCCTGATATCGCAGAATTCATAACAATTGCAAACAGGGTAACAATTCCTTTGAGTTTAGGGCTCAGAAATGGAATGGCTATAACCCCCGCAATGCATATCGATATGAATATTAGTATAACCGTCATTTAATTAAATTGAAAATTGTCAGCAGAAACATGATCAGTATAAACAGAATTCCGTACAGCACGTACGACTGTGTACGACCATTTTGAATGAAACGAAAATACCCGGCTCCAATGATCAGGTATTTAGTTATTTTATCGATAAAGTTAGATTCGAAAAAATCAACATAATTTGAATCATATTTCCTTTTCTCAGGAAAGATTTCTTCTGGTTTAAATTCCTCGAAATTCTTTTTTTCGATCAGAAGAGAATTGAATAATTTGCCTACCGGTTTGGTAAATGATTTACCGGAATACTGCATCGAGCTGTTGGGAGCAACATAACCACATCCCCAGGTTGTTTCAGTTGCCTGAGGTTTTTTCCTTGTAAGAGTTGCACGAATCAGCCAGAAAAGGCATATTAATCCTATGAATATTAATGAGATAAGACCGATCTTGGCAGCTGATCCGGAATAAAACGCAATCGTAATGGTATCGATGGATATCGGAAATCTCATGGACAAAAGGATATTCCCTATGGCATTCAGGTAGAATTGCGGAACAAAGGCGATACTAAGCATTAGGGCAATGATCAGGTACTGGGGAACCAACATAAGCCGGGAAACCTCATGAGGTTGATGGTCAAGGGTCTTGCGAGGTTGTCCCAAAAACAGGGTGCCATATGTTTTTGTGAATGCCATCACTGACAGGCCACCGATTACGCATAGCCCGGCTAAAACTAAAATCATAAGAATAATCTGGTACATGGAATTACTATGAATTCCTTCGATCAGTCCGCTGTAAATTATGAACTCCGATATAAAGCCGTTGAATGGTGGCAGACCTCCGATAGCAATCGCCCCCACAAGAAAGAGAAGTGCTGTTTTGGGCATGCTTTTCAACAGTCCGCCAAGCTGTTCCATATCACGGGTATGGGTTTGCTGAAATATTGATCCTGCCGAATAAAACAGTAGAGATTTAAAAAGCGAATGGTTTAACACATGGAGCAGGGCGCCGCCGAATCCAAGAAAGTACATGACCGGTGAGCTTGTTCCTATACCAATCAATCCAATGCCAATCCCGATTCCAATGATCCCGATGTTTTCGATGGTGCAGTAGGCGAGCATCCTTTTATAATCGCGGTGCACTGAAGCATTCAATATTCCATAAATTCCTGTCAGCACAGATAATGTGATTATTATCTCTCCCAACAGATTGAAATCGGACTGCAGGTAACTGATTGTCCTGAAAATCCCATAGATCCCGAGTTTGACAATAACCCCCGACATTACCCCGGATACATGAGAAGGGGCAGCAGGGTGGGCATGTGGCAGCCAGCTGTGCAGAGGAATAAAGCCGGCCTTAAATCCAAATCCCACGAAAAAGACCAGGAAAGGCCAGAGGTTGTTGTTGGTTTGAAAAAAGGTTCTGATCGCATCAAAGCTAAGGCTGCCTGTTTTACTGTATACCCATATAAACCCGACAGTCAGGAAAACTACACTTATATGCATTTGAACCAGGTAATTCAATCCCGCCTTAAGAGTCTGTAAATGGTGGTTATCGAATATAACCAACAACATGGATGAAAGCGACATGATCTCCCAAACTATCAAAAAGGCAAATCCGTTTTGCACCATGCATACCCAAACCATTGAGAGATGAAACAATACAAACAGCGACCAGTGAAGGGTTAATTTGGAAGGGGCGTTTTCATAGACTTTAAGGTAACCCGTGCCAAAAAATGCCCCCGTAATTGAAGTGAAATTGATGATGAGGATAAACCAGGCAGATAATTGGTCAATGCGTATGGGGATATCGCCCAGGAAGATACCGGCATTGATTGTGAGATCAAGCGGTTGCCCGATTAAGGCGTTTACGGCCAACCAACTGGTTACTGCCGAACTCAGGAGAATTGCAGAGGCTGCTGCATAACCCTTGATGCCTGAACCGCTGAGACTAACTGCAAAGATTCCCAATAGGGCTATAATCCAACTCGCATTGATCCATTCTGTCATGCCCAAATTCTATGTGAAGAAACTGAAGACTGTAAATTTATGTAAAAGATACGATTTAGAACCGTAACCCAACGGTCACGGGCCATGAGCTGTACTTCCAAACCCCTATTGCCTTGTATCCGGGGCAGAATGTTTCACGGGCTCCGATGCCGGCAAACATTGCTTTGCCTTTTCTCAGGTAGTAATCAAATCGTG